>JAIRYL010000156.1 GCA_031267775.1 Tannerellaceae bacterium | reverse complement strand
AAAACAATCGTCAAGTTTGTTCCTGCATCCGGAGCGGCAAGCCGGATGTTTAAAGAGTTGTTTGCTTTTCTGCAAGCCGCTTATCCGGCGCCGCATACTCCTTTTGAAAAACAGTTTTTTGACGAAATAGAAAAATATCCCTTCTATGAAGAACTGAATACATGCTGCCGGATTTGCTGCGAAAAGGATATCCCCGAATTAATGGAGGCCGGGAGATATAAAGAGATAGTTTCGGCGCTGCTGAACGAACCGGGATTAAATTACGGACAGTTGCCCAAAGGCTTGCTCCTTTTCCATAAATATCCGGCCAACGTGCGTACGGCTATGGAAGAACATCTGGCCGAAGGTACCATGTACGCTAAAAATAATGCAGGAGACGTAAAATTGCATTTTACCGTATCTGCCGAACACGAGGCGCTGTTCAGAGAGCTTGTCGACAGGAAAAAAGAAATGTATGAAGACAAGTTTTCCGTAGCCTATCAAATTTCCTTCAGCCGCCAAAAACCCTCGACCGATACCCTGGCTGCCGATATGAATAACAATCCGTTTCGGGATAGCGCCGGGAAACTGACTTTCCGTCCCGGAGGGCATGGCGCGCTTATCCAAAACCTCAATGATATTGACGCCGACGTGATCTTTATAAAAAATATAGACAATGTAGCGCCGGACAGCTTTAAATATGCAACGGTTATCTATAAAAAAGTATTGGGCGGTATCCTGATAAAACTGCAAACAAAGATACATCGATATTTACGGCTGATAGATAGCGGAAAATATACGCATAAACAGGTGGAGGAAATGATTCATTTTCTGCAAAACGACCTTTGTACCCGTAATCCCGACATGAAATACCTGGAAGACGCCGAATTGATTCTGTATTTAAAAAGAAAATTCCAGCGTCCCGTGCGGGTATGCGGCATGGTAAAAAATGTGGGCGAACCGGGAGGAGGGCCTTTCTTTGCCGTAAACCAAGACGGAACTGTTTCGCTGCAAATACTTGAAAGTTTGCAAATAGACCTGAATGATCCGGCAAAGAAGGAATTGTTTGAAAAGGGTACTCATTTTAACCCGGTAGATTTGGTTTGCGCCGTTAAAGACCATAACGGAAATAAATACAACCTGCCCGACTATGTAGACAGGGAAACCTGTTTTATATCTGTTAAAAGCAAAGACGGCAGAGAACTGAAAGCGCTGGAATTACCCGGATTATGGAACGGCGCCATGAGCGACTGGAATACTGTATTTGTAGAAGTTCCCATAGAAACCTTTAATCCGGTTAAAACCGTCGACGACTTGCTAAGACCCGAACATCAGTAATAAACGCGGAGAGAGGAATGGGTCAGCGCTTTGCAACGGCGCGGACGCCCTCTTTTTCCAGCGTAATCAATTGCTGTTTGTATAAAGAGCCTAAGGCTTGTTTAAATGTTTTTTTACTGCAACGGAACAGGGCGTAAATTTCTTCCGGTTCGCTTTTATCGTGCAGGGGTAAAAAACCGTTATGGATGCGCAGTGATTCCAGAATCGTAGCGGCCACTTTCTCTACTTTCCCATATCCCAGAGGCGCCAGGCTTACGTCTATTTTTTCGTCTTCGCGCACTTCTTTGATATATCCGGTTATTTGCTCTCCTCTGTCGAGCCTGCGAAATACGTCTTTATGATAAAGAAGCCCCCAGTGCAGGTTGTTGATAATAACTTTGTAACCCAGTTCCGTTTCGTCGGCAACCAGTAGGCTTACCTGCTGATTGAAACGATAGGAGGGGAAAACGTTGTCGAGAAACTTCTCGATACGCGCCGACGCCACAATACGCCCGGAAACCGGATCCAGGTATACATATACCAAATAGCGCCAGCCTTCTTTCATGGGCGCTTTCTGTTCTCTGAACGGCACAAGAAGGTCTTTCATCAACCCCCATTCCAGAAAAGCGCCCGTCTCGTTAACAGATTTTACTTCCATGAATTTAAATTCGCCTGCCATGGCAAGCGGATGCAATGTGGTAGCGATTAATCGCCCTTCGTTGTCATGATAAATAAAAACTTCCACTTCGTCGCCCGGTTTCACATTTCGAGGCACATAACGTGCCGGCAGGAGTATTTCCCTGCCATTTCCTCCATCTAAATAAACGCCAAAATCGAGGTCTTTAATTATCTTCAATTTATTAAGTTTGCCTGTTTCCATTATGATACTTGCTTATTAATACAAAGGTATAGGATTAAATGAGAATCGTCTTTATCCGGTTCGTCCTTTTCCTTAAAAAATCTGTATTTTTGATTCAAAATGCAGCAATATATTCATGAAAACATCGTTATAGGTGTATTAATAAAGCTTGGAGCATGCATGCTTAGGAGTGAATAAAATTTAAAAAACGTATATTTGCACCCATTTTGAATAATTAATTATGAATATCAAACTTATATCAGCCATTTTGCTACCATGCCTGCTATCCTGTTCTACGCCCCGAGACGTACTTTATTTTCAAGGACTCGACGGCCTTACGCAAGAACAGCGGGCGCAATTAAACCAAACTTACGCGTCAAGCATAGTTGCCAATGATATTTTAACAATATCCGTTTCATTTTGGGATGCAACAGCTATCCTCCCCTTTAATCCTCCCGCCACCACCCGAATGACGCCGGGCATGGCCGAAGTAAGCCCCACCGAATACCTGCCAACCTACTTGGTGGATACAGACGGCGCCATCACCTTCCCCCTGCTGGGGAAAATACAGGCTGCCGGATTATCCAAACAGGAACTGGTAGACAGTTTGAAAGAAAAAATATCGCATTATATCGAGGGCGACGTATCGGTCATTGTAAACATCGTAAATTATAAGGTTACATTAATGGGCGAAGTAGTCCGTCCAAGCGCGCTTACCGTCCGAAATGAGAAAATATCTATTATTGACGCCATCGGACAATGCGGCGACCTTACCATAAATGGCAATCGGAAAAATATCTTGATTATACGCGATAATAACGGGGTAAAAGAGTTTGGAAGGGTAGATTTAACCGATCCGGCCATATTTGCATCTCCTTACTATTATCTAAGGCAAAACGATATAGTTTATGTAGAGCCAAACAGCGCCAAACAAAAAAACGCCCGCTACAGTCAGGGGCAGCAATTTACTATTTCTATTTTTTCGGCAGTCGTCAGCGCGTTAAGCCTGATAGGCACCATTGTTATTGCAGCTACCAAATAAGAATCATACAAGATGAATATAGAAGATAACGAAACGATAGGCCTGAAATCTATTTTGGCAAACTATTTACTCCACTGGAAATTAATTCTGGGAGTGGGCTTGATTGCCGTGATATTGGCTGTTTTTTATTTGATTTTGTATCCCAAAACATACGAAACGATGGCCAGGGTACAGATACAGGACGAAAATAATCCGCTTTCCGGCGGAAGTTTGTCTTTGGGAGATGCTGCGGGAATTATGAAATCATTTGGTTTGGGAGGAATTTCTTCGGGAGGTATTGTCATTGACGACGAAATCGCTACGTTCACCTCTAACAGTCTGTTGAGCGAAATGGTTTACAAGCTTGGGCTATATGCCGAATATACCAGGCCGTATTCTTTTTACCGGCTTTACGAAGAAAAACCTTTAACCGTAACGGTTGATTCGGCTACAATCTACAAGCTGGATTATGAAATAGAGTTCAAAGTAGTTTCCTCTGCCAATAAAATAAACGTCGAAGCAAGGATAGAGTCTGACAACGACAGAAAGGAATCCTTTCACTTTACCGCTTTGCCTGCCGTTGTAAAGATGAAAGAAGGCGAATTTGTATTCAGCCATACCGCTTTGGGACAGCGTAACCCTGATTATAAGTTATATGTGCAAATCAGGCCGCTAACGTCTGTTTCGGATGATTTGGTCAACGAATTTACCATAGAAGAAGTATCAAAAACGTCAAACGTAATAGAATTCGTTACAAAAGACTACGAAAGGCGGCGCAGTAAAGATATATTTAATATGCTTATCGCTTTGTACAACGAGCAGTCTCGCAGCTACAAAAATATATTGGGCGAACGCTCGATGGAGTTCTTGAATGAACGCATAAAGCAAATTACCGGAGAATTGGCCGGCGTAGAAAAAGAGATAGAACTGTACAAAGCCCAGAATAAGATTACTATGGTAGAATCCGACGTTCAATATTATGTAGAGTATATGAGGGATTTGCAAACTAAAATGATAGAAGCCCAAGCGCAGACCCACATGATAAAACTGGTGGATTCTTTTGTTAAGGATACGGCAAACAGGTATAAAATAATTCCTTTTTTATCATCAGCCGGACAAGATTCGGAATATAGTCCGCTGGCATTATACAACCAGGCGTTACTGGAACGTGAGCGACTGATTAAAAATTCGGGAAAAGACAACCCGCTGGTGCCGTCTTTAACCACGCAGATTACGAAATTACGCGAAGGGGTTTATCAAATGATTGATAATGCCTACCAAAGTTCCCAATTGATAATAAACGAATTGAAGGAAAAAGAAAACGCCTTGTTCAGTCGTATGGGAAAAGTTCCCCAGCAGGAAAGAGTATATATAGACTATAGAAGGCAGCAGGAAATACTGCAGGGAATGTATCTCATTCTACTTCAGAAAAGAGAAGAAATCGTATTGTCTATCGCTCAATCGAAAGAAAAAGCGAGAGTGATAGACCCTGCTTTTACCAAACCTCGTCCCGTAGCGCCCCGAAAGCTATATGCAGCTATTGGTATTGTATTTTTCACGTTGTTGATTACTGTGGGGTGGATTTATGGAAAAAAACAAGTAGCCGAATTGATGGAAGAATTTCAAAAGGCAACTAAATGATTGAAGCAAAAATAGCTGTTTTGCTGAAAAAACCAATGACGCAAAATTTCGTGTCGTTGGTTTTATTGCAAGGCGTGAATTATTTATTGCCATTAGCAACCTTTCCGTTCCTTGTCCGGGTATTAGGCATGGAACGGTGGGGATTGGTTTATTTCGGATATACATTCATACAGTATTTCGTTCTTTTTACCGACTTCGGGTTTAACCTGTCGGCTACCAAATATATATCCAGTCACAGAAGTGATGAAAAACTGATAAACAGATATCTGAACAGCGCCTTTATCTGCAGGATATTTATCGGAGCGATTAGTTTCATTATTCTATTCTTGCTTATTAGTATTTTCGATCGCTTTCATCAGGACGCCGGATTTTATCTGCTGTATTTTGGGATTGTGGCAGGCAATGTTATGTTTCCCATGTGGTTTTTCCAGGGAATGGAAAAAATGAAGTATATTACAATATTTAATATTGTAGCTAAACTGGTTAGCTTTATCCCCTTCTTTATTTTTATCCGTAAACCCGAAGATTATATGCTGGTTCCTGTATTTTATACCGCCGGTTATGTTATTGCAGGTCTGATCAGTCTATATATTGTTTATTTCAAAGAAAGAATGAAGTGGTTTTTACCCACTTTTACAGAAATCAAGTTCGCACTTACAGACAGTTCAACTTACTTTCTCTCGCGCATATCTGTTTCAGCATTCACGTATAGCAATTCGCTTGTTTTAGGATTGGTTTGCGGCAACATGGCTGTTGCTTGCTATGGTGCGGCAGAGAAATTATACCAGGCGTACAATCAACTGCTAACGCCGTTTACCGGCGTTTTATTTCCGTATATGGCTAAAACCAGGGACATATATTTTTTCAAAAAGATATTTAAACGTATTGTAACAAGCAATATTTTCTTACTTACAGGGATATTACTGGCTTCTTTCTGGATTATCCGGATTATATATGGACAGGAAGCGCAGGCAGGCAGTTTAACGGTATTCAGAATTTTACTGTCCGGTTGTTTCTTTACCATTCCATCCATCCTTCTCGGCTATCCGTTTTTAGCCGCCATAGGCTATTCTTCTTATACAAATTGGACTGTAATTATTGTTTCGTTAGTGCATCTGCTTGGATTAACCGTATTATTCTTTTCCGGATATCTTACAATAAATACGGTAGCCGTCCTGGTAGTACTGGCCGAATTACTGTTAGTAACATTCCGGGTAAGAGCCGTAGCGTATTATAAATTATTTAAACGATGAACAAAGTAGATTATAATAAATTGTTCCCTGATAATCGCCATGAAGGCGAAACCGTTTTGCGTCAGGCGCAATTCGTATTGTTGCGCATGTTTAAAATAATCGATTATATATGCCGCAAGCATAATATAACATACTGGATGTGTTCCGGAACATTACTTGGCGCCGTCCGGCATAAGGGATTCATACCTTGGGACGACGACCTCGACATTTGTATGTTGCGCGAAGACTACGAGAAGTTTATAGAGGTTGCCGTTAAAGAATTTCCAACTGATATGATCCTGCAAACACGGGAGGCCGGCTCAGGTTATACCTACCTGCCTTTACCCTGTAAAGTAAGAGACAAAAAAAGCGTCATTCTTTCGCCGGGTTTTGAAGACGACGAGAGTGAAAAGGGATTGTTTATCGATATTTTTCCTGCCGACCGGTATCATACTGATAAATGGAATTTCTTTTTTGAACGAAGCGTCAAAACCTATAATAAATTTATCTGCAAATGTCTGGAAGCAGCTAACTACAAGCATTTATCCTTTGAAAAGAAAATACTGGCTTCCTTTCACCCGGTATTTAAATTTTTGCTGCTGAGATACCTTAAACAGGCCTGCAAACTAATTGACAGAAACCGGGATTTGGGACATGACTGCTATATCGGTCATGGTTTTGACACATTGTGGAAGCGTTTTTTCAGATATGATGATATGTTGCCTCTGATAGAATTGGAATTTGAAG
>JAIRYL010000039.1 GCA_031267775.1 Tannerellaceae bacterium | reverse complement strand
GGGATGGAAGTCCTCGCGGATCAATTCCTCGTAGTCCTTCTTTTCGATATATACGACAAGAAACACAAAGCCGGAACAGAGTGATACAGAGACAGATAATAAGCAAAGCAACCGCCCATGCTGTTTCCGATAACCGCATCCATGTTTCCGGCAACAAACAGTTTGCTTAATTCGCCAAACATGCCGGGCGTATTCCTGTAATCAAGTTGAGGAGCGACTACTTCAAAACAGCGTTCTAACGCCTCCCTTTTTTCGCGGCTCAACGAGCCGTCCAAACCGTGTAAATAAAGTACTTTTTTCTGCATAAGAATATATTTTGCAATTCATGACTGACTTAAAAACTATGTTTTCCAAGACATGTATTATTATATTTGAAAAATCCGCGATTTATAAACAAACCCGAAAATTTTACAGAACTTTAACTTTTAAATGCGGTTTTTCCCGTACCCCCCTACGGGAAAATTTTGTTGAACGGAAAAATAAGGCATTTTTCCTGGTACGCGAGTTTGTAACGCCTTTTTAAATCAAAAATACCCTCGTTTCAAATCCTGTCCGATTACCCGTCCTGTTTCTATCCGCCCCTCTGTGATTAATGAATTTTATCGCGTATCTTTGCGCTCCAGGTATAACATTCTAAAACAATTATCATGTCTATCTTACGCTTCAATGCAGTGGAAAAGGCCTCCAACCGGAAAGCCGTGGAAGCCGTCGTCCCCAATAAAAAAGTATCCGAATATTTTGGCGAGAATGTTTTCGACCGTGAGGTTATGAAAAAGTATCTTGCCAAAAGAACATTCGACGTATTAACGCAAGCCATCGATACCGGAACGCCTATCGGACGCGATATGGCTCACCATATAGCTGCCGGCATGAAAATGTGGGCGCTGGAAAAGGGCGTTACGCATTATACCCACTGGTTTCAGCCATTGACCGACGGTACGGCCGAAAAGCACGACGCTTTTATAGAACTCGACGGGCCGAGCGGCGTGATAGAAGAATTTAGCGGGAAACTGCTGGTGCAGCAGGAACCGGATGCTTCGAGCTTTCCGAGCGGCGGGCTTCGGAATACGTTTGAGGCGCGCGGCTACTCGGCCTGGGATCCCTCGTCGCCCGCTTTTATTGTGGATGATACCTTATGTATTCCCACCGTTTTTATCGCTTATACCGGCGAGGCGCTCGACTATAAAACGCCTCTTATCCGGTCGGTTGAAGCGTTGAGTAAAGCGGCCAGGGAGGTGTGCGGTTACTTTAGCGACGACGTGAAGAAAGTAACGTGTTTCTTAGGATGGGAGCAGGAGTATTTTCTGGTAGACGAAGACCTCTACTCGGCCCGCCCGGATCTGTCTCTGACAGAGCGTACCCTGGTGGGGCACGAAAGCGCCAAGAATCAACAGTTGGACGACCATTATTTTGGCGCCATTCCTTCGCGGGTGCAGGAATTTATGAAAGACCTCGAAGTAGCCTGTTACAAATTGGGAATCCCCGTAAAAACACGTCATAACGAAGTAGCTCCCAATCAGTTTGAACTGGCGCCAATCTTTGAAGAATGTAATCTGGCCAACGATCATAACCAGTTGCTCCTGTCGGTTATGAAACGTGTTTCGCGCCGGCATAACTTCCGCGTGCTGTTGCACGAAAAACCTTTTCTGGGCGTAAATGGTTCCGGCAAACATTGTAACTGGTCGATGGGAACAGATACCGGTATCAATCTCTTTTCGCCCGGAAAAGACAGGGAAGACAATTTGCGCTTTATCACCTTTGTGGTAAATACGCTCATGGCCGTTCATACGTTCAACGCGCTGCTCAAAGCCAGCATTGCCTCTGCTTCAAACGCCTGCAGGCTGGGCGCAAACGAAGCGCCTCCCGCCATTATTTCTTCCTTTCTTGGCAAAGAGATTTCGGACGTATTAGACCGTTTTGAAAACAGTTCGATAGAAGACGCCATAAAAGTAGACAGTAAGAAGCGGCTGACGCTCGGCTTTGGACAGATACCGGAATTATTGCTGGATAATACAGACCGAAACCGTACATCCCCTTTTGCTTTTACAGGCAATCGCTTTGAGTTTCGCGCGTTGGGTTCGTCGGCCAATTGCGGGTCTGCCATGCTGGCGCTTAATTCGGCCGTCGCTTACCAGTTGACACAGTTTAAAAAAGACGTCGAAGCCTTATGCGCGTCGGGTAAAAGCAAGGAAGCGGCTATTTTTGAACTGTTAAAAGCCTGTATCAAGGAATCAAAACCGGTTCGTTTTGACGGGAATGGATATAGCGACGAGTGGAAAGAGGAGGCCATGCAAAGAGGACTGGATTGCCAAAACAGCGTGCCCCTTCAATACGACGCTTATCTGAGGCCGGAAACGGTAAAGATGTTTAAAGAAACAAATGTGCTGAACCTGAAAGAACTGAAAGCCCGAAACGAAGTGAAATGGGAAGTATACATCAAGAAAGTGCAAATAGAAGCCCGCGTATTGGGCGATTTGTCTCTGAATCATATCATACCGGTGGTCATCCGCTACCAGTCTGTCTTACTGGAAACGATAACCAAGCTGAAAGATACGTTTGAGGGAGAGGAATACGAAGAACTCTCGGCCGAACCCCGCCGGTTGACGCGGAAAATAGCCCGGCATATCTGCGCCGTAACAAAAATGGTAGACCAAAGGATAGACGCCCGCAAGAAAGCGAACGTTCTTATCGATTCGCGCGCCAGGGCCATTGCTTACCACGACACGGTAGTTCCTTATTTAGACGAAGTGCGCAAGCATATTGACGACCTCGAACTGATGGTGGATAATCAAATGTGGCCGCTGCCCAAATACCGGGAATTACTCTTTATCAGATAAGGCGGCATACCCCTGTCCCGGCTTAAAAGCGCCCGGAGGGAGAAGGGAGGCCCCCCACGCCTCTCCCCCCTCCGGGCGTCGTTCCAAAATCCGCGCATAAAAAGTCCCTTCCTTTGGGCGCGTCCCCCCTCCCTTCGGTCGGGCGGTCGGGCTTTCCGCTGCAAGTCCTCGCTCGCCTGCGGCTCGCTGCGGG
>JAIRYL010000022.1 GCA_031267775.1 Tannerellaceae bacterium | reverse complement strand
TTACTACAATTTCCAGCCTACGCTCGGTTTATATTACAGGTTCAGCGACAAAGCCTCTTTTCGTTACCGTCTGAACATCTATAACGACGTCCCTGCCTTAGCTCAACTGACAGATGCGGACGTACCCATCGATTCCCTGCAGATAAGACGCGGCAATCCGGCTTTAAAGCCGGGCATGTCGTACAGCAATACGGCCCTGCTGGATTATTCCATACCTAAGCTCTATCTTTCCTTTCAAGCCGTGCATTGGTACAGTTCCAATTTTACGCAGGAAAAAGCGTTCCTGGAAGGAAATAAAGTGGTGAGAAGTTATCAGAATATGGCTGATTTCCAACGTCTCACATTCCAATTTTATTCCAGGTTATCATTAATTAACGACCGATTCGTTCTTTCGGCCAATTGTGGCATGCATCATTTCTCGGCGGGTAGCGGAACGGTTTACACTGTGCCCTATTATTATTTGAATGCGCAGTTTAATTACAAAAACTGGCAGTTGTACGCCATGCTGTACGACCAGGGAGCCGGTTTTACCGGCGAGGTCAAATATATATATGGAACCGGGAATTATCTGGGCGTTCAATATAGTAAAAAGAACTGCGTGTTTGGTATTTTGCTTTCGAATATGTTTACCGATGCAAAAATGACGACTGAAAATATTTCCAGAATAGCCCCCTATACTAAAAACGTATATGAAAAAGATAAGATTTATGCGCTCTCACTGCGATTTACCCTGAACGTTGATTTTGGAAGAAAGTTTAATACCCGGCAGCAAAGGATATCCAACAGCGACTCCGGGACGTCCAATACATTAAGTACAGGAAAATAAAGAGACGCCGTTTCCTTTTGTAAAACAATTGGATGTAATGGATTGCGGACCTGCATGTATTCAAATGGCTCACCTGCAAAATCTTGTGTTTAGCAAATTTCCATGTAAAATGACATATCCCCCAATGAACCGCGGCGATTGAGGGAAGCGATTGGGGGATAAAAAAAGATGGGATTATAGTTGCGCTTACAAAAAAGAACGTATATTTGCATCGGTAAACAAGTATAACAATATACGGCAGTGATTCAAAACAAAACAAACAATCTCCTTATTTCCATTTATATTCTAGGCTGGTATCAGGATAGGAAGCGAGGTTGTTGCGTTGCGTAAACATGAAAGAGTAAACAAAAAACAAAAAGCCCCTCTCGCTTCCTGGCGAGAGGGGCTTTTTGCATGGATAAATCATCAATAAACGATAAGAAAGAAAAGAAATGGCGGATAGATTAATTATTTTCGACACTACCTTGCGGGATGGAGAGCAGGTGCCGGGATGCCAGTTGAATAGCATTGAAAAGATAGAAGTGGCTAAGGCGCTTGAGGGATTGGGCGTAGATGTGATTGAAGCCGGTTTCCCCGTATCGAGCCATGGCGACTTTAACAGCGTGGTCGAAATCTCAAAAGCGGTTGTATGGCCTGTTATTTGCGCATTGACGCGCGCGGTGGAAAAGGATATCGAAGTAGCCGCCGAAGCGCTCAGGTATGCAAAAAGGGCGCGTATCCATACCGGTATCGGCGTATCCGATTATCACATCAGGTATAAGTTCAACGCTACGCGGGATCAGATACTGGAGCGCGCTGTTGCTTGTGTTAAATACGCCAAAAGGTTTGTAGAGGATGTGGAGTTTTACGCCGAAGACGCCGGACGAGCCGACAATGCTTTTCTGGCGCAGGTACTCGAAGCCGTAATCAAAGCCGGCGCTACGGTGGTGAATATACCCGATACCACCGGATATTGCCTGCCCGACGCTTATGGGGCGAAGATCAAGTACATAGCGGATAACGTAACGAACATTGACAAAGCGATCATTTCTACCCATTGCCATAACGACTTGGGTATGGCTACGGCCAATACGGTGCAGGGTATATTGAATGGCGCTCGCCAGGCCGAAGTAACGGTCAATGGAATTGGCGAGAGGGCTGGCAATACGTCGTTGGAGGAAATCGCCGTTATCTTCAGAAGCCATAAAGAGGCGGGTATTGAAACAAACGTCGACGCCCGGAAGATCTATGGCGTTAGCCGGATGGTATCCAGCCTGATGAATATGCCGGTTCAGCCAAACAAAGCCGTTGTGGGGCGTAATGCATTTGCACATTCTTCGGGTATTCATCAGGATGGAGTGCTGAAAAACCGGGAGAGTTACGAAATTATCGACCCCAGGGATGTAGGGATTGACGACAGCGCCATTGTACTCACTGCCCGCAGCGGACGGGCGGCCTTGAAACACCGGCTGCACATCTTGGGCGTGGATTTGGAGCAAGACAAGCTCGACAAGGCGTATGCCGGATTTCTGGAACTGGCCGACCGCAAGAAAGACGTTAATGACGATGATCTGTTGATGCTTGTTGGGAAAGACCGTACGGCCATGCACAGGATCAAATTAGAGCATTTGCAGGTTACGAGCGGAATTGGTTTGCAATCGATGGCGAGCGTGTGCCTTAACCTTTCGGGCGTAAGGCGTTGCGAGGCGGCCGCCGGTAACGGGCCGGTAGACGCCGGTATTAAAGCCGTAAAGAAAGCCATCAGCAACAGCGAGATGACGATTCAGGAATTTCTGATTCAGGCCATCAATAAAGGGAGCGACGATACCGGCAAGGTACACATGCAGGTAGAGTATAAGGGGAATGTTTATTATGGCTTTTCTGCCAATACCGACATCATTGCCGCTTCTGTAGAAGCTTTTGTGGACGCCATCAACAGGTTCATCGTATGAGATAATTGTAGCGTTACGTTTGTTTATAATTAATAAGTTAGAATGATATGAAGACTTTATTTGATAAGATATGGGAAAAGCATGTGGTTGACGCCTTGCCCGACGGTACGATCCAACTGTATATAGATCGTCTTTACTGCCATGAGGTAACCAGCCCGCAGGCTTTTGCCGGACTAAGGGAGAGGGGTTTGAGGCCTTTTCGTCCGGAAAGGGTTACCTGTATTCCCGACCATAATATCCCTACATTGAATCAAGACAAACCGATTGAAGACCCTGTCTCCAAAAAGCAGGTGGATACGCTGGAAAGGAATGCCGCGGATTTTGGACTGGCGTATTATGGCTTGCAACATCCGAAGAACGGCGTCATCCATGTAGTAGGGCCGGAAAACGGGCTGACTCAGCCGGGAATGACATTGGTATGCGGCGACTCGCATACCTCTACGCATGGCGCTTTGGGAGCGATTGCCTTTGGGATTGGCACCAGCGAAGTAGAGATGACGCTTGCTACGCAATGCATCATGCAGCGCAAACCCCAAACCATGCGGATTACTATTGACGGAAAACGGAAGCCGGGCGTAACGGCTAAGGATATCGCGCTCTATATGATACGGAAGATGACTACGGGTGGGGCTACGGGGTATTTCATAGAGTATGCAGGGGAAGCGATCCGTCTGGCAACGATGGAAGATCGCCTGACTATTTGTAACCTTTCCATAGAAATGGGCGCGCGAGGGGGAATGATTGCGCCGGACAGGGTGACGTTTGATTATCTGAAAGGCCGCGACTTTGCGCCTCGCGATAGCGAGTGGGAGAAAGCGCTTGCTTATTGGGAAACGCTGCATAGCGACGAGGATGCGGTATTTGACAAAGAAGTTTTCTTCCAGGCCGAAGATATCGAGCCAATGGTAACGTATGGTACAAATCCCGGCATGGGAGTCAGTATCCGCGAGCGAATCCCTGCGCTGGAGAGCATGGGCGAAACAGGCCGCATATCCTTCCGGAAGGCGCTTGATTATATGGGGTTTCAACCGGGAGATCCGATGATGGGGAAACGAATTGATTATGTATTTCTGGGGAGTTGCACCAATGGGCGTATCGAAGATTTCCGGGCGTTTGCTTCCCTGGCGAAGGGGAGGAGAAAGGCCGCCCATGTAACGGCATGGCTCGTTCCCGGCAGTTGGATGGTAGAGCGGCAAATCAAAGCGGAAGGTATCGATAAGATACTGGCAGAAGCGGGTTTCCAATTGCGTCAGCCGGGCTGCTCCGCTTGCCTGGCCATGAATGACGATAAGATTCCGGATGGAAAATATGCCGTATCTACGTCGAACCGTAATTTTGAAGGGCGGCAGGGGCCGGGTTCGCGAACCATTCTGGCAGGCCCGTTAGCCGCCGCCGCCGCCGCCGTGACAGGCGTTATTGCCGATCCGAGAGAATTAATGAACGAATCGTTAACGAGTAATATAGACTTTTGATATGAAAGAGAAATTCACCATACTCACGTCAACCTGCGTACCGCTTCCCTTAGAGAATGTAGATACCGACCAAATTATACCCGCCCGTTTCCTGAAGGCAACCGTCAAAGAGGGTTTTGGCGACAACCTGTTTCGTGATTGGCGATACGACAAAGAGGATAATCCCAACCCTGATTTCGTCCTGAATCAACCTGCGTATAAAGGCGACATATTGGTTGCCGGCAAGAACTTTGGCTGCGGAAGTAGCCGCGAACATGCGGCATGGGCTATAGCCGGATATGGTTTCAGGGCGGTGGTAAGCAGCTTTTTTGCCGATATATTTAAAAATAATTCATTGAACAACGGCCTTCTTCCGGTAGTTGTTTCGCCGGAATTTCTGGCTGAAATACTTACCTCGCTGGCAAAAGATCCGGCCGCAACATTGACGATAGACCTCCCCGCTCAATCAATCGCAAACCATGCGACGCATCATACGGCGTTTTTTGAAATAAATCCGTATAAGAAAGATTGTCTGGTAAACGGTTTGGATGATATCGATTATCTGTTGGCAAATAAGGCCAGGATAGAGGCGTACGAAAAAAAGAGACTATGATAGAGATAATGGATACAACCCTGCGGGACGGGGAACAAACGTCGGGCGTCTCATTTGCGGCGCATGAGAAACTCAGCATAGCGCAAATGCTGTTAAACGAACTGGGCGTAGACCGGCTTGAAATTGCTTCGGCGCATGTGTCTGAAGGAGAATTTGAAGGCGTGAAAATGATTTCCGAATGGGCAAAACGGTCGAATAACCTCCACAAACTGGAGGTGTTGGGTTTGGTAGATGGAGGCGCTTCCATTCAATGGATAGAAAAGGCGGGTTGCCGTGTGATGAACTTACTGGCAAAAGGCTCTTATAAGCATGTAACCGAACAGCTCAGGCGTGTCCCGGAACAGCATTTTGAGGATATCCGGAAAGAAATAGCGTTAGCGCAGCGCAGGGGGATGGAGGTGAACGTATACCTGGAAACCTGGTCTAACGGGATGGTCGATTCGCCCGATTATGTATTCCGGATGATAGACGCCTTAAAAGACCTCCCCGTCAGGCGATTTATGATACCGGATACGCTGGGTATCCTGAATCCGTTCAACGCCTACGAATACTGCCGGCAAATGGTGGAACGTTATCCCGGTTTGCAGTTTGATTTCCATGCGCATAATGATTATGACCTGGCTGTAGCCAATGTGCTTTCGGCCGTTCGTGCAGGAATAAAAGGCGTCCATACCACTGTGAACGGGCTGGGCGAACGGGCTGGAAACGCTCCTCTCAGCAGCGTGCTGGCCATTATTAAAGATCAGTTACAGGAAGAGACAAACCTGAGAGAAGATAAAATCAATAAGGTGAGCCGGTTGGTTGAAAGTTTTTCAGGTATTCGCGTAGCGCCCAATCGTCCGGTAGTGGGAGAATCCGTCTTTACCCAATGCGCCGGGGTGCATGCTGATGGCGACAGGAAAAATTGCCTTTATTACAATGCCTTGCTGCCCGAACGTTTTGGTCGCGTACGTGAATATGCGCTGGGTAAAACGTCGGGCAAATCAAACATCAGCAAGAACCTGGAGGCCTTGGGGATTGATATGGACGAGGAAACGATGAGGAAAGTAACGGAACGTATCATTGAATTGGGAGATAAGAAAGAAATGGTGACTCAGGAAGACCTGCCTTACATAATCAGTGATTTGTTAAACCAGGACGGAGTGGCCGACCAGAAAATCAGGATACTGAATTATTCTTTATCTTTGGCGCAGGGTTTACGTCCGGTAGCTACCTTAAAAATAGAGATTGACGGGGAAGCATACGAACAGTCGGCTTCCGGAGACGGGCAATATGACGCCTTTATGCGCGCGCTCCGGATGATTTATACGGATTTGGGACGTCCCTTCCCGATGCTGACAAATTATTCTGTCTCGATTCCGCCCGGCGGACGAACCGATGCTTTTGTGCAAACCATCATCAGTTGGAATTTTGCAGGCGTCGATTTTAAAACGCGCGGATTAGACGGCGACCAGACGGAAGCCGCCATCAAAGCGACCATTAAAATGTTGAACAGGATTGAATCCGGAAGTTAGGGATTGATTATCCCCGCTTCCTTAAAATAGAAAATTATGAACAAAAGGTTAACAATTGCGCTTGTAGCGCACGACAGACGCAAAACAGATATGGTAGAATGGACGGTGCATAATGCCGATTTCCTCTCGCGCCATCGCTTGGTTTGCACAGGTACGACGGGAGGATTAGTGGAAGAAGCCTTCAGAAACAAGGGTATTAACGCCCAAATCACGCGGATGCATTCCGGCCCGCTCGGCGGAGACGCCGAGATTGCGGCCATGGTAGTACGCAAAGAAATCAATCTGGCCATCTTCCTGATTGACGACCTGAACCCTCAACCTCACGAAGCGGATATCCAAATGTTGCTCCGCCAGTGCCGCGTGCACAATGTTCCGATTGCTTGCAACCGCTATAGCGCCGATTTAATGATTACCAGTTCGCTTTGGGACGTTGATAATTACACGCCATCCGAACCCAAATACATCCAGTTCCACAGGGATTAAAACCGGAAAAAATAACAGGAGGAAGCGGACTGTTCATAGTATACATGCGTAATGTATGCATGCTATCCTGTTCGCTTATCCTTTTGTAATCCGTCACCTCTACGGCGGCGTCTAATTCCACAGTCATCTCCTTTAGCAGCGTAAACTGGTATTTCATGACGCCTTTTATCCGCCGGTTTTCCTCCACGCCGGTATATCCGGGATAATGGATGCGCAACAGATAGTCGCCGGCCTGCAAATCCCGGAGCGAGAACGCCCCCGCCCGATCCGTCAGTCCGCCCGCATAAAGCGAATCGCCGGCAAAAAGCAATACCTGAACGCCCGGAAGCGTTTCGTTTTCCGCGTCGGTTACCACGCCCGAAAAGGAATTTTGCGCCGCAAGCCGGGCGCTTAGCGTTAGAAAAAGAAATAATACGGATAAAATACGGACAAGGTTCCGGTTTTCAA
>JAIRYL010000232.1 GCA_031267775.1 Tannerellaceae bacterium | reverse complement strand
GCGGGGTCTAAAGCTGCGGGAGCGCCGCTGTCGCCCCCCTCGCAGATACTTTGTACAAGGGGAATCTGGCCGAGTAGCGGGATGTTCAGCTCTTCGGCCAGCCGTTTCCCCCCGTCTTTCCCAAAGATATAATAGTTGTTTCCCGGTAATTCAGCCGGCGTAAACCAAGCCATATTTTCAATTAATCCCAGCACAGGCACGTTTACCTTAGCGCCCATAAACATAGCCACGCCTTTACGCGCATCGGCCAGCGCCACCTCCTGCGGGGTAGTTACCACCACGGCGCCTGTTACGGCTACTGTTTGCACCAGGGTGAGGTGGATATCGCTGGTTCCCGGCGGCAAGTCTATCAGGAAATAATCCAGCGCCCCCCAGTTGGCTTCGGCAATTAACTGTTTGAGGGCGCTACTTGCCATGGCTCCGCGCCAAAGCGTAGCGTCGGCTTTATTAACAAAGAAACCGATGGATAATAGCTTTACGCCATACTTTTCTACCGGTTCGATCCATTCCCGCCCGCCTGCTTCCGTCATATAAGGGCGCGCGTCTTCCACCCGGAACATTTTAGGCTGGGAAGGGCCGAATATATCGGCGTCCAGCAGCCCTACTTTATATCCTGATCGAGCCAGGGCGACGGCTACGTTTGCCGCTACGGTACTCTTTCCCACGCCTCCTTTACCAGACGAAACGGCCAGGATGTTTTTCACCTGCGCCAGGGGCCTGTCCGTTTCGGGGCGCGTCTGCCGGCGCGTTTCTGCCGATATATTCCCTTTAATATCCACATCCTTGCCTGCGTAAGCAACAATGGCTGCTTCCGCCGCTTTGACAACCGATTTGACAAACGGGTCGTTCGGCCTCTCAAAGAGAAGCGAAAAACAAACCTTGTTTCCTTCAATGCGGATATCATCGTTTACCATCCCGGCCTCAACCAGGTTCTTACCGGTACCCGGGTAACGTACTTTGGTAAGCGCTTCTTTAATTAATTCAGGATATAGCGTCATATTTTACAGGGGGTTATATATTATTATTTGCCAGACGCCAACGCGCTGCGTTTGCTTCTGTTGAAACTCCGGTAGGCGTCATATTCTATCTCTACGTCGGGTTCGGTTAATTCGTCTCTTTCTTCGCAAACAAACCGGATGTATTTGATAGTCAGTCCGCGCTCAATCCATTGCTGCTCGTAATAGGTTTTTATAGAAAGGATATCGTCTGCCCAGCCGGCGTGATATAAATCGTCCGTAGCAGATAAAACCGGATAATGATTCGCCTTTATCATTTCATGCGTATAGGTATACATAAAAGAACTGTCTGTTTTTAAATGGATAATGCCTTTTTCCGGCAGCAGTTGGCGATACAGCTTCATGAAGCAGGTAGACGTGAGGCGTTTGTTTATTTTCTTCATTTGCGGGTCGGGAAACGTAAGCCATATCTCCGCCACTTCACCAGGGGCAAAGAAGTGGGCAATCCATTCAATGTGCGTACGCAGAAACGCTACGTTTGTCATGCCGGCTTCAAACGACTCTTTGGCGCCGCTCCACATACGTGCGCCTTTAATATCTACCCCGATAAAATTCATATCCGGAAACAGCCGCGCCAACCCCACGGCATACTCCCCTTTCCCGCATCCCAGCTCTAATACGACAGGATTTGTATTTTTAAAGAAGCGCTCGTTCCAGCGTCCCTTCAAGTCAAAGCCTTCTTCCCTGATCCGGGCCATAGCGTATTGAAATACATGCCGGTATCCCGCCATATCGTCAAACTTTGCCAGTTTATTTTTTCCCATGAGGGCAAAGATACCAATTTTTCAGAAATACAATAAAATACGGCCGATTGAGTTTTACATGCGCCTCCTTGCAACAGAAAAGCCCCCAACTGATTTTTTCGGATCACCTGCAAAATCTTGCGTCTCTTCACAGACCGCAGGTCTGAATGTAAATAACCCCCAATGAAGCGTAGCGATTGGGGGATTAAACTCAAGGATGGCTGTTGCCGGCATTTGTCAGGTTCTTGTATTCTTTCTGGCGGTTTTTCCATTTATCCAGCGCATACTGCTGCATATCGCTTATGGTATCTTTTTCGTCAATAATTTCTATCCCCATCAAGGTTTCTATCGTATCTTCAATAGTAAGGATTCCCTCCATGCCGCCATATTCGTTTACAACAATAGAGATATGTTCTTTCAGTCCAATCAGTTTTTCCCACGCTTTATATACATTTATCGTTTCGGGTAAAACCACAACCTCGCGCTTGATATCCTTTAACGTTAAGTTAAACTGGTCTTCCGCCAGTTTTTCAAACGCATAAGAACGAAGCACATACCCGGTAATGTCGTCATTATTATTCCGATATACCGGTATACGCGAGAAGCTCAAGAGGTCTTTGTTTTGCATAAACTCTTTCAGCGTCATATCTTCATGGGCGGTAACGCAAACGATTCGCGGAGTCATAATAGCCGAAACTCTTACATCATACAGCTTTATCAGGTTTTGAATAATCTGGTTTTCATCCTTCCTGAACACGCCTTCTTTCGTGCCGATATTAGCCAATACCGAAATTTCCTCGCGGCTGGTAGTCTGTTCTTCAGCTTTGTTAGACAGCAGTTTGGTTAAGAAAGCCGATGCAATTACCAAAGGATAAGCAATAACAATCATCACGTTTATTGTTTTAGTCGAAAAACCCATCAATTCTTTGGTATAGCTGGCGCCAATGGTTTTAGGAAAAATTTCCGTAAGTATCAAAATCAAAAAGGTGAGTATGGCGGAAACCAATCCGAAGTATTGTTCGCCAAATACAACAATAGCCTGAGCCCCGACGCCTGCGGCTCCCACCGTATGCGCAATCGTATTAAGAGAAAGAATAGCGGATAAAGGCCTGTCTACATTTTCTTTCAATTTCAGGAAATTTTTAGCGGATTTATTTCCGCCGTCGGCTTTCGCTTTAAGGAAAGTAACGGGAATAGATAATAAAACCGCCTCTACAATAGAACATAAAAAAGAAGTAAAGAGAGCCAGAAAAAGATAAAGTAACAGAAGGGTCATCATGCTTTTACGTAGTTAATATGGCGAAGATATAAAAAAAATCGCACCAACCTCTTAAAAGTTGTTTTTTTTGTTTAAAAGAACAGCCTTAAGTAACGTGAAATAAATAATATGTAATGGTTTTTCTGTCCTGTCGGGGACAAATGTAAATAACCCCCAGTGAAGCGCAGCGACTGGGGGTAGACAGACGCTCTGTCCCCGCGGGACAAATTTTAATACCCCCCAGTGAAGCGCGACTGGGGGGGTAGCGACACGCCTCCCCCCTCTCTCCGAACTCCGTAGGAGTTCAACCTTACAGGTTGGGGCGGCGCGGCGTGTTCCGCATGCCCCCGGTCGCTTCGCTTCACCGGGGGTTACCAACATGGAACGCCTGCGGCGTTCGGGAACGAAAACGGTTATATCTTGTTTATTTTTCATCACTTAATTACTAAAATGAAAGAACCTGAAAAAAGGATTAGATACTAATTTTAAAGCGAATCTGAAGAATGTGTATATGAGAGGCAATGGACTAATTTACGTCTGACAGAAAATCAGGCTATTAAAAGAAAAAACAAACTCGCAGCTTAGGTGAATTTCTCTAAGATAGTTTTGGACGCCCTAACTGCAAGTCCGCGCCAGCGGGTAATTAAAGCCCATGTAGCAGTCGGCTGTATCTTTCCTGCATATACCGTATATCATAAGATGATTTATACGTTTTTCGCGCGGCTTTTCCCAAACGGGCGCACAGACTTTCGGATTGCAGCAGCGCCTCCGCAAGGTTTTCTTCAAATCTTCATTTTCAAGAGTTTCAAGAAACTCTGAAATCCTTTCAATTTGTGTTGACATAATAAAAATTTAAAATTACCCCTACTCTATTAAGGCTTTTCAGGATACGCCTTTATTTATTATTTCTTAATCGATTTTGAATGGATGAAGCGGAGGTAACACGCTTCGCGCCGCTTTTAACTTTATTGTTGCCAAAACGATAGCTTGCCGAAAGCATAAAACCGGAAGACTCGCCTGCTGAAACCGAATG
>JAIRYL010000223.1 GCA_031267775.1 Tannerellaceae bacterium | reverse complement strand
TGCGAATTTTTTCAAACACAATTCTCGTGTTTCGTCGGATTAAAAACCTCATTTCTACCTAATTTAAATAACAAACCAACCTCAGTAGCCTTTTTTTCGTTCGATTTATTTTAATTCTTCATTCTTAATTCTTAATTTTTAATTCTCAATTCTCCATTCTCCATTCTCCATTCTCAATTCCCCTTCGGGGCGGGGGCGCTTTTCGGCAAATAAGAAAAAGTTTTGTACTTTTGCCCACGTCATTCAAATAACATAAGCGATGAATTTATCAGAACGAAGCGAACAGGAGGTTTTCAGGCGGAACAGTATGGAACAACTGCGGCTGATGGGCATAGACCCGTATCCGGCGGCAGAGTATGTAACCAATGCATGGTCGAAAGAGATAAAAGAAAGTTTTAAAGACGGCGCCGAACGGCGGCAGGCGAGCGTGGCCGGACGGATTATGAGCCGGCGGATTATGGGGAAAGCCTCGTTTATGGAATTGCAGGATTCCGAGGGGCGGATACAGGTTTATCTCTCGCGCGACGAGCTTTGTCCGGGCGATGATAAGGAGCTGTATAATACGGTGTTTAAGAAACTGCTTGATATAGGCGATTTTGTGGGCGTACAGGGGTATGTTTTTCGCACGCAGACGGGCGAAATATCTATCCATGCCGAAACGCTGACCGTTTTGGCCAAATCGCTCCGCCCGCTGCCTGTGGTGAAAATGAAAGATGGCGCGGTGTACGACGGGTTTAAGGACCCCGAGCAGCGCTATCGGCAGCGGTATGTAGATTTGCTGGTGAACGAGGGGGTGAAAGATATTTTTATAAAGCGTACCCGGATATTTGACGCGATGCGCGCATACTTTAACGAGCGCGGATACCTGGAGGTGGATACGCCGGTATTGCAGAACATTCCCGGAGGGGCGGCCGCGCGACCGTTTATTACGCGCCATAACGCGCTGGACGTGGATTTTTACCTGCGCATCGCCAACGAGCTTTATTTAAAACGGCTGATTGTAGGGGGCTTTGAGGGCGTATACGAGTTTAGCCGCAACTTTCGCAACGAGGGGATGGACCGTACGCATAATCCCGAATTTACCGTTTTGGAAATTTACGTGGCTTACAAAGATTACAACTGGATGATGGCTTTTACCGAGCGCCTGCTGGAAAAGGTGGCGCTGGTGGTAAACGGAACGACGCGGGTTTCTTTTGGCGGAAAGGAAATAGACTTTAAAGCGCCTTACAAACGTATCCCCATGATTGATGCTATTAAAGAAAATACGGGGGTAGACATTACGGATATGGACGAGGAGCAGATTCGCCAGGCGTGCCGGCAACTGGGCGTGGAACAAGACCATACGATGGGTAAAGGAAAGCTTATCGACGCTATTTTTGGCGATACCTGCGAGGGGCGCTATATTCAGCCTACTTTTATTACCGATTATCCGGTCGAAACGTCGCCGCTTACCAAGAAGCGCCGGGATAACCCGGAACTGACGGAACGTTTTGAACTGATGGTGTGCGGCAAAGAACTGGCGAACGCTTACTCGGAACTGAACGATCCGGTAGACCAGCGTATCCGCTTTGAAGAACAGCTTCGCCTGAGCGAAAAGGGCGACGACGAGGCGATGTTTATCGACCAGGATTTTCTTCGCGCCTTAGAGTATGGCATGCCGCCGGCCGGCGGGATGGGGATTGGGATAGACCGCCTGGCCATGTTCCTTACCGGGCAGGAGAGTATACAGGAGGTATTGCTCTTTCCGCAGATGCGCCCGGAAAACAACGCTTTAAAATAAAATGGTATGAAGCAGCCCGGAAGAATTACCATCATGGGGGGCGGAAGCTGGGCGACTGCCCTGGCCAAGATTGTGCTTACATCCGAAAACAGTATCAACTGGTATATGCGCCGGCCGGACCGGATTGAAGAATTTAAGCTGCTGGGGCATAACCCTTGCTATATTTCAAGCATTACGTTTGATACGGATAAGATTCATTTCTATTCTAATATCAACGAGGCGATCCGGGATTCGGACACGCTGATATTTGCCACTCCCTCGCCGTTTCTTAAACAGCATTTGAAGAAAGTAAAAACGTCTCTCCGCGACAAATTTATCGTATCGGCTATTAAAGGCCTGGTGCCGGACGAAAATATGCTGATTACCGACTACTTTGTCCAGTACTACGGCGTGCCGGAAGAAAACATAGCGGTTATAGGCGGGCCTTGCCATGCGGAAGAAATAGCGATGGAGCGTTTGTCGTACCTTACGCTGGCTTGTAGCAATACCGGCAATATCCGGTTGCTGTCGGACGTATTCCGTAATCATTACCTTAAAAATATCGTCAGCCGGGACGTAGCCGGAATTGAATATGCTTCGGTCTTGAAAAACGTATACGCCATTGTAGCGGGTATTTGCCATGGCATGAAATATGGCGACAACTTTCAGGCGGTATTTCTCTGCAACGCCGTTCAGGAGATGCGACGGTTTGTAGAGGCGGCCTGCCACGTGGAACGGGATATTACCGACTCTGTTTATATGGGCGACTTGCTGGTTACTTCTAATTCGCGCTTTAGCCGAAACCGCATCTTTGGCGCCATGATTGGAAAAGGGTATTCCGTTAAATCGGCTCAACTGGAAATGGAAATGATTGCCGAGGGCTATTACGGCGTAAAATGTATCTACGAAATCAACCGGAGGTATCAGGTACAGATGCCTGTCCTCAACGCATTATACGGTATATTATACGAAAAGAAATCGCCGGTGGCCGTGATTCGCAAATTAACAGAAACGTTTAAATAATATAATTTCATGAAAAGTATCAGTCTGAACATCGACAAAGCGTTAGGCTTTGTAACAAAAGAGCAGGTTTACAGCCGGGAAAACAGCGCCGCGGCGTGTATCCGTGATTTGCATAAGGGAACAGGCGCGGGAAACGATTTCCTGGGATGGCTGCGCCTCCCTTCTTCTATCACAAACGAAGAATTGGCCCGGATAGAGCATACGGCCGGCGCGCTGCGCGAAACATGCGAAATGGTGGTGGTAACGGGTATCGGCGGAAGTTACCTGGGAGCCAAAGCGGTTATAGACGCGCTGAACGGCAGCTTCGACTGGCTGGAAAAAGACCGTAAAAACCCGGTTATCGTTTATGCCGGGCACAACATTGGCGAAGATTATCTGTACGAGCTATCCAAAGCGCTGAAAGGAAAACGGTTTGGCGTCATCAATATTTCCAAATCGGGAACTACCACCGAGCCGGCGCTGGCCTTCCGCATCTTAAAGAAACAGTTGGAAGAGGCTGTAGGCAAATCGGAAGCCAAACGCCGCATCGTGGCCGTTACCGACGCCCGAAAGGGCGCCTTGCGCGCGCTGGCCGACCAGGAGGGTTACCAAACGTTTGTTATTCCCGATAACGTGGGCGGCCGTTTCTCGGTTCTTACGCCGGTGGGGTTGCTGCCTGTGGCCGTGGCCGGCGTCGATATACGCCAGTTAGCGGCCGGCGCCGCCTTCATGGAAAAAGCGACGGGGGAAGACGTTCCCTTCGCGGACAATCCGGCGGCTATCTATGCGGCCGTACGCAATGAATTATATAAAAGCGGAAAGAAAATCGAACTGCTGGCCAACTTTCATCCCAAACTTCATTATATAGCCGAATGGTGGAAACAGCTCTACGGCGAAAGCGAAGGCAAAGAGCGCAAAGGCGTCTTTCCCGCATCGGTAGACCTGACCACTGATTTACATTCGATGGGGCAATGGATTCAGGAGGGCGAGCGTTCTATCTTCGAGACGGTTGTTTCCATTGAAAGTCCCGCCCATACAGTAATCGTCCCCACAGACGAGGCCAACCTCGACGGCCTGAATTTCCTTGCCGGCAAACGTGTAGACGAGGTAAACAAAATGGCGGAACTGGGCACGCTGTTGGCCCACGTAGACGGCGGCGTTCCCAACATCCGGATCACCCTGCCCGAAGTAAATGCTTATTACATTGGCCAACTGCTCTATTTCTTTGAGAAAGCGTGCGGAATAAGCGGCTATATGCTCGGCGTAAACCCCTTTGACCAACCTGGCGTAGAGGCTTACAAAAAGAATATGTTCGCCCTGCTGAACAAACCCGGATTTGAAAAAGAATCGGAAGCTATCCAACGTAAGCTGACAAGATGATTCGCAAAGCTGTTTTACAGTACCTGCAAAAACAAAAGCGCCCGGCGCTTTCGCCCAAAGCCGTGTTGTTCGACATGGACGGCGTGCTGTACGATTCCATGCCTTTCCATGCGCGCGCCTGGCTCGAAACGGCTGTCAACTATAATTTGCAGGCTACGCCGGAAGATTTTTATCTTTTTGAGGGATGTACCGGAGAGCGTACGATAGACGAATTGTTCTATCGTACCTTCCGGCGCAAGGCTACGACGGAAGAAAAAGAACGTATTTACCGGGAGAAAGCCGACCTTTTTAATGCCTGCAACGACGGACATGCCATGAAAGGGGCGGACGAGGTATTGAAACAGGTAAAAGCCTGAGGCCTCGATACCTTAGTTGTTACCGGCTCCGGACAACTGAGCTTGATCGATAAATTGAATCATACCTTTCCCGGTATCTTTGAACGCGAAAAAATGGTGACGGCTTTCGATGTGCAACACGGAAAGCCTCATCCCGAACCTTATCTGATGGGACTGGCCAAAGCGGGCGTAGCGCCCAACGAAGCTATCGTGGTAGAAAACGCTCCCATGGGCGTGCAGGCTGCCGTGGCCGCCGGAATTTTTACTGTTGCCGTTAATACCGGCCCCTTAACAGACGACTGTTTATGGAACAGAGGCGCCGGCTTGCTGTATCCCGATATGGACAGCCTGGCAAAAGACTGGGGGAATATTATGGAGGCGTGCCGCTTTACGCGCTAGGAAGCGCGCGGTACGCGCGCTTTATTCCCACTCGATGGTGGCGGGGGGTTTGGAACTGACGTCGTAAACCACGCGGTTCACGCCCTTTACCTTGTTGATAATCTCGTTGGATACTTTGGCCAGGAAGTCATAAGGCAACCGCGCCCAGTCGGCCGTCATGGCGTCTGTCGAGGTTACCGCTCTCAGCACAACCGTGTTTTCGTACGTGCGTTCGTCGCCCATCACGCCCACAGAGCGGATTGGAAGCAGGATAGCGGCCGCCTGCCACACGTTATCGTATATCCCCCATTCATGAAGCAGGCCGATATAAATAGCGTCGGCGTCCTGAAGAATTTCTACCTTCTCCGGCGTGATATCGCTGATAATACGGATGCCCAGTCCCGGCCCGGGAAACGGATGGCGTTTGATTAAACGGGGCGTCATGCCTAATTCCATACCTACTTTCCTTACTTCGTCTTTAAATAGCAGGCGCAAGGGCTCTACCAGCTTCAAATTCATCTTTTCGGGTAATCCGCCCACATTATGATGGCTTTTAATAACGGTTCCCGTTATAGACAGCGATTCAATCACGTCCGGATAAATAGTTCCCTGTCCAAGCCATTTAACGGCGTCCAGCTTATGCGCTTCGGCGTCGAAAACGTCTATAAAGCCCTTGCCTATTATTTTCCGTTTTTCTTCCGGATCGGCCACTCCGGCCAGCGCATGATAGAATTTGTCTTTGGCGTTTACGCCTGTAACGTGCAGCCCCAGATGTTCGTAGTCTTTCAGAACATGTTCAAATTCGTTTTTGCGGAGCAGTCCGTGGTCTACAAATATACAGGTCAGGTTCTTTCCAATAGCTTTGTTCAGCAGGACGGCCGTAACAGACGAGTCTACTCCTCCCGAAAGGGCCAGAATTACCTTATCGTCTTTCAGTTGTTCTTTTAGCCCGGCAACGGTTGATTCAATAAAAGAAGCCGGCGTCCAGTCTTTCTTACAACCGCATATAGTCAGAAAGTTATCCAGCAGTTGCATACCGTCGGCGGTATGAAATACTTCGGGGTGGAATTGCACCCCCCAGGTCTGTTCTCCTTCTACATGAAACGCCGCCGCTTCCACGTCGCCGGTGCTTGCTACAACCCGAAACGAAGCGGGCAGCCTGGTAATCGTATCGCCATGCGACGCCCATACGTCCGAGCCGGCGCAAATCCCTTTCAGCAACGGATCGTCCGCATGTACGCAGGTCAGGCAGGCGCGCCCGTATTCCCGCGAACCGGCATTTTCCACATGCCCCCCAGACGTATAAGCCAGGTATTGCGCCCCGTAACAGATTCCCAGTACCGGATACGTACCCCGGATAGAAGACAGGTCTACCGTAAAAGCCTTTTCATCGTATACGGAATAAGGGCTGCCCGACAGGATAACCCCCCTGACAGCTTCGTCGCCAAGAGGGAATTTGTTGTAAGGAACTATTTCGCAATACATATTTAATTCTCTGATTCTGCGACCAATCAATTGAGTTGTTTGCGAACCGAAGTCAAGAATAATTACTTTCTCGTGCATGGAGTTTAAACTGTTTAGATAAGATGAGCGCCAAAGTTAGTAATAATATTTTGAAGCCAAAAGACGTACATTCTTTTACCCAGGACAAACGCATCTAAAAAGCCCCATTCATTTGGCCGCGTCCCCCCGCAGGGGAATTGAGAATGGAGAATGGAGAATGGAGAATTTAAAAAAAAACGAACGAAAAAAAGGCACGGCAATCATTCTGCTTTCTGCTTTTTAAATTCTCCATTCTCCATTTAATATGGGCGCGTCCCCCGCAAAGGCGGGGGTCGGGCTTTCCGCTGCAAGTCCTCGCTCGCTGCGCTCCCTCCGGGCTATCCGCTACAATCCCTCGCGCAGGCGTCGCTCCGCGCCGCCCGGAGAAAAGCCCCCTGCTATTTAGGCCTGCCGGAAACCATCCGCATCCGTCAGCAGGAGAAACATGCCGGATAAAATTCATTGCTTATACAAACGGATACAAAAGCGTCTGTTTTAACAATCCGGCCTTTTTGGGATAGTATAATGTAAGTCCGGAATACGTATACGCAAGTTCGGAATACGTATTCCGAACCCCTGGAATAGTAACCCGCAAGTCCGGAATACGTATACGCAATCCTGGAATACCTATTCGCAAGTTCGGAATACTTATTCCGAACCCCTGGAATACGTATACGCAAGTCTGGAATACGTATCCGCAAACTTGAAGAACGTATACGCAAGTTTGGAATACGTATCCGCAAGTTCGGATTACGTATCCGGACGGTTGGGATAGTAATCCGGAAGTTTAGGATACGTATCCGGAAACTTGGGATAGTAATTCGGAGGTTTGGGATACGTATCCCTGAGCTTGGGATAGTAATACCGGGTATTTCCATTTCTTTGTCTTTGGGCGGCGCGCCCAAATGGATGGGGCTTTTTAGATGCGTTTGCCCTGACATGCACCGTGTTTATATCTTTGCGAAAATTTTAATTCAGTATTTATTAAGCGAATTACCGAGTATGAACAGATAAAAAAAATTAAGGGGTGTCATCACGACATCCCCTAACCAACTTTGTTAACCTTAAATCTAATACTATTATGAAAAAACCACAGGACAAATGTATGGGTTTTATTATTACCGACAATAAGAAAAATGCTAAATAGTGTTGGACGGTACGTAAAAAAAGCTAATGGATTTGCATCCATGAGACTTTGAAATCGTCCCTGGCAATGTTGACGTCTGCGTTTTGTTTCATGTTTGAACAGGGGTTAAGGTACTGCCGGATATTTTGGCGGGAAATGGGGCGTTTTGGGTCGTTATTTTCCGGAAAAAACTTGCGTAAGCGCGCAGCAAAACTTCCATAAGCGCGCGGCAAAACTTCCATAAGCGAGAAAATTTATTTCCATAAGCGAGAAAATTTGAAGGGTCTCTTATCCGCATAAAACTGCGCGGTAAAATATACCAACCGGGTGGAGACGCATGCGCATGTACGTGTAGAGACGTAGCGCGCGCTACGTCTCTACAATTTTTATACTACCCACTGGCAGGCCTGTAAGGTAAGCATCTCTTTAGGGACTGATTCTTTTATGCTTTTAACAAGCATTTCGGCAATTGTATGACGAATAAAGTCTTTTCTTGTTACCAAAACGATCTGGCGCGCAGGTTTTGGGATGGCAAACGGGCGTACCAGCTCTTTCTGCTCCTTGCTTAATTGATAAACGGCCAGTTCCGGAATAAAGGTTATCCCGTTTCCGCTTTCTACCATCCTCATAAAGGTTTCCATACTGCCCAGCCTGTAAGCTCCCTGTCGAAGCTTTACTTCTTCCATCTGGCAGAAACGCATTAACTGGTCGCGAAAGCAATGCCCTTCGTCCAGCAGCCAGAGCCTTTTGCCGTTTATGTCGGCCGAACGGATGAGGTTGTTCCCGAATATCGTTTCATTTCGCGAAACATACCCGAAAAACTGTTCGTAATAAAGCGTATCGCCCTGTAGCTCCGGCTCTACCGGCATGGCGGCGATGATGGCTGCGTCTACTTCGCCATTCTTTAAAGCGGCAAGCGTGGGAATTGTTTTCATTTCCAGGATATGAATATCCAGCTCTTTCTGTTTTCCCGCCAGTTTAAGAAAAAAGCGGGGAATCAAATAGGGGGCGATCGTGGGCAAAATAGCCAGTCTGAAAGTACCCTTTACGGATTGTTCTTCTTCCTGGATAATATCCTTAACCAGCGAAGCCTGATACAGGATTTTGCGCGCCTGTTCTATTACTTTATATCCTGTGGCGGTTGGTTTAACCGGCTGTACATTCCGGTCGAACAGCTTAACGCCCAGTTCATCCTCCAGCTTTTGAATCATCATGCTGAGCGTAGGCTGGGTAACGCGACAATGTTCGGCCGCCTTGGCAAAATGGCGATGCGTATCAACGGCCAAGACATACTCTAATTGCTGTATAGTCATAATCTGTTGTGTGTTTATATTACGGTATAACCCTCCAGGCGCTTAAAACCATTCAGGAAATCCACTGCGTTCATGCGCTTTTTCCCGGCCAGTTGGAGCGAGGCCAACCGCACATATCCGTCGGGCACGGCTATATCCATGTATTTCCGGTTGTCCGTTACAACTGTGCCGGCGGGTAACTGATGAAGCGCCGGGCGCTTTTCTGTCTGGTAGATCTTTACCGCCTGCCTGTTTCCTTCGGGGGTAACCAGTTCTGTCCAGGCAGCCGGGTAAGGAGAGAGGCCTCTTACAAAATCGTATATTTTTTTCAATGGCCGGTTCCAGTCGATACGGCATGTTTCCTTATCTAATTTAGGCGCCGGGCGAAGCTCCGAAAGGCGTTGGCATAATTGTTCCTGAGGCAGGGTATCCGCTTCGCCCGATAAAATAAGGCGGGTAGTCTCTACAACTAATTCCGCTCCCGCCTTCATCAGTTTATCGTGTACCACGCCTGCGTCGTCGGTATCTGCTACCGGTATCCGTTTTTGCCGGATAATCCTGCCGGTATCTATTTCATGCGTCAGGAAAAAGGTGGTAACGCCCGTTTCCGTTTCGCCATCCATAACAGCCCGGTTGATTGGCGCAGCTCCCCGATACTGCGGAAGTAAAGAGGCATGCAGGTTAAAAGAGCCTAACCGCGGCATAGCCCATACCGCCTGGGGCAACATCCTGAAAGCGACAACTATCTGCAAATCCGCTTTCCACTCTCTTAACCGGGATAAGAAACATTCGTCTTTAAGCTTTTCCGGTTGCAGAACAGGAATATGCCTCGACTCGGCATATTCTTTTACCGCACTGGGCTGCAACACGCTTCCATGCCGCCCCACAGGTTTGTCGGGTACGGTTATCACTCCCACTACATTATATTCTTCTTCAACCAGCGCGCGAAGGCTCTCGACCGCAAACCCGGGAGTACCCATATATACGATACGCAGTTCTTCCTTTTTCATCAGTAACTACTTAATTGTGAATTATTACGTCAGTCTCCCGAAAAATGGTCGACCAATACTTCCCGATATGAATTAAATATTTTTGATTTAGACATGAAACCGATATAATGCCCTTCGTCATCTACCACCGGTAAATTCCAGGCTTTTGTATCGTCAAATATCTGCATAACTTTTTCCATAGGCGTATCGGTAAGAATCCTTGCCGGCGCCGAAACCATAAATTTGGATACTTTGAAGCGGTTATACAATTCGGGACGAAACATTATATTACGGATATTGTCCAGCAAGACCAGTCCTACCAATATGCCCTCTTTATCAACGACGGGAAACGCATTCCGCCCGCTTTTGGCTATAACCTTTACCATATCGCCCAGCGTGATGTCCGGGCGTATGATACAAAAGTCTTTTTCAATAACATGATCTACATCCAACAGCGTTAATACGGCTTTGTCTTTATGGTGCGTCAGCAATTCTCCTTTCTGCGCTAAACGCATGGAGTAGATGCTATGCGGCTCAAACATAATAATCGTCAGGTAAGAACTTATCGATACAATCATTAAGGGGAGGAAAAGTTCATAGCCTCCGGTTAGTTCCGCAATCAGGAATACGCCCGTTAGCGGGGCATGCATAACGCCTGCCATAACGCCTGCCATCCCCAAAAGGGCAAAATTCTTTTCGGACAAATATCTTGTAAAATCAAAATAGTTAGACGTATGGGCAAATATAAAGCCGGCAATACATCCTAAAAATAAGCTGGGAGCAAAAATTCCCCCGCATCCGCCTCCGCCATTCGTAGCGCTCGAAGCAAAAACCTTGGTTAAAAGTATCAAAAACAAAAAAACCAATACGCCCCCATACGAGCCGTTCATTTCATGAAAAACACTCTTATCCATCAAATAGGCAAACTGTCCTTCCAATAAAGAACCGATCGTATCGTACCCTTCGCCATATAGCGGCGGAAACAAAAAGATAAGTATACTAAGCACGACGCCTCCAAAAAAGAATTTCCGCCAAAATGTTCCAAGCCTTCTGTAAACTCCTTCCACCCTGTTCATCACCCTCGTAAAATAGAGCGAGACCAAGCCGCAAAATATGCCGAGAAGCAATACGTATGGAATACGCCCTATTTCAAAAACTTCTGTCTGGGAAAATTTAAACATCGCCTCGGTACCTGTAAAAATATAAGAAACCGTAGCCGCAGTAACCGAAGATATCAACAATGGCATAACAGACGTCATTGTCAAATCAAGCATCAACACTTCAATAACAAATACCAGTCCGGCAATCGGAGCTTTAAAAATACCGGCAATCGCTCCCGCCGCGCCACAACCTACCAGCAGCATCAACGTCTTCTGCTCCATCTTGAACATACGCCCGAGATTGGAACCGATAGCGGCGCCTGTTAATACAATAGGCGCTTCGGCCCCAACAGAACCGCCCAAACCAATCGTAACCGAACTGGCTACCAAAGAAGACCATATATTATGCGGTTTGATGCGGCTTTTACGCTGCGAAATAGCATACAGTATCTTGGTTACGCCATGGCTGATATCGTCGCGCACAATATACTTAACAAACAGTCCGGCAAGCAAAATACCGATAACAGGATAAAGCAGAAACAAATAATTGGCCCCTGCATCCATATCCTGGGTAAGTATTTTCTGAATAAAATGAATCAATTGCTTTAATAATATGGCCGAAGCCGCCGTACAGATTCCTACCAGGAAACTAAGGAACAAGACAAAATGCTTCTCCTGTATATTTTTACCCCTCCAAAGCAGAAATCTAAAAAACACTCCTTCTTTATTTTCCATTTTTAAATGCCTTTCCCCGTAATTACCGTTTTGATTGTATAAGTTAAAATTGTAAGATCCATTATCAACGACATATTTTCGTAATAAAGCATATCATACTCCAAACGTTCTATCATCTCGTCTACATTACCGGCATATCCATATTTCACCATACCTAAAGAAGTAATACCCGGTCTTACATTATGCAATAAATAATAATAAGGCGCTTTTTTTACAATTTGATCAATAAAATACTTCCGTTCGGGACGCGGGCCAACCAACGACATATCTCCTTTCAATACATTCCAGAACTGAGGCAATTCATCTATCCTGTATTTTCTCATTATACGTCCAAAAGGCGTTACCCGGCCGTCATTTTCAGAAGCAAGTAACGGACCGTCGTTTTCAGAATTTTCATACATCGTCCTGAATTTGTATATCATAAACGGCCTGCCCATATACCCGATCCTTTCCTGACGAAAAAAAACAGAGCCGGAAGAATCTTTTTTTATCCGCCATACTATATACGCGCACAGGGGAGATAATACAAGCAATGCCCATACGGAAAAAAGCTTGTCTAATAAAAACTTTATATTTTTCTCCGCTTCGGAAAAATTATTATCTGTTACGTCTACCAAAGGAACGCCAAGAATCGTCTTTATTTTTACCGCCGGCAACACGAACGACTTGTCGGCAAGAATCTTCACCGGCAGTTTATACCGATACAAAGGATACAGGATATGAACTAATTTTTCACTCCTCATGGAAGCCGTAGCAACAACTAATTCATCAATACGTTCGGAAGTAATTATATGGGCTAAATCATGTATAGTTCCCAGTATCTGCGTCGAATCAACAGCTACCTGTACCTTTTCGTCTTCTACTATAAATCCTGAAATGGTATAGCCTGAATTATATAAATTAGCAGCGATATCTCCGGCTTTATTCCCTGCTCCAATAATAAGCACGCGTTGCGACCATCCTCTTTCTTTTATTCTGTACAGACTGTTTTGGGTAATAATCAGGCGAGGTATATACGTCAGTACAAACTGTAATCCGAACAATGAAAAAAACAGTTGGTAATAAATATGGAAGGAACGGGGTAAATCATTCAAAATCATAATAAAAAACAATAAAATCACCCCGACGCTAACGGTAACGAATGTGGTAAAAAACTCTGAAATCCTTGATTTACCAAAAGGTTTATTATAATAACCGGATAAATAATGAATAAACAACCAAAAAAAAGGGAGAACCAGTTGACCTTCCAATACGACGTCTGAAAGTAAATAATTCATACGCGAGGTATATCCTATATAAAATGCAATTTCATTATAACGGATAATATTGAATAGCAACCAAACAACAGAGGCGGCTACCAAATCGGAAATAACATATTTGGCTAATTGATTTTTTTTATTCATTTTACCTGATTATCTGAAAAAGTCCGCCATCTCCCAGTTTAATAATACTTGACGGTTTTGCTTTACTCATATCATCCCGGCGATATTGTACAATATAATCGACGCTTTCTTTAATCCTGTCAGGTATTTCCTTAAAATTGGAAGGCGATGATCCCCCGCTGATATTTGCGGAAGTCGAAACTACCGGTTTACGGAATTGCAGACAAAGCCGGCGGGAGAAATCTTCATTCGTAACGCGTATACCTATACTTCCATCCCCGGCTAACAAATTTACGGCTAAATTTTTTCCTTGCGAATAAATAATAGTCACGGGTTTATCGGCAGCTTCAATAAGTTCCCAGGCAATACCGGGTATATTTTCAACATATTGCTCTAATTTAACCGGATTATCGATTAAAACCAACATCGCTTTATGGTCTACCCGTTGTTTTAATTCATAAACCCGCTGAACGGCATTTTCGTTAGTCGCATCACAACCAATACCCCAAATCGTATCCGTAGGATAAAGAATAATACCTCCGGCTTGCATCATATCGCAAGCTTTTTTTAAATCATCTGTCATCATGCAAAGAATATAAAGACAAATGTACGAATCATTCGCATATTATAAAAAATAATAATGGAAAACTATTTTGCATTACTTATTGCAACATTTCCATTTAAATTCTCTATTTTTACGAGTTGAAAATAAGTTGCTTCCAAAATAAATAAACAAATACATGCGTTTATTACTCCATAGAACCAACGCATTTGAAATTTCAGAGAAAGAAAAAACAATATATAATGATTAACAAATGGAATTTACGAACCCCATCCATAGAAGAATTACATAAAAAAGACGAGCTGACGGCTGAATTGGGTCTTCATCCGGTTATCAGTCTGTTACTTGTCCAAAGAGGTATTATTTCGGCAGATGAAGTAAGAAAATTCTTTAAGCCCAGCCTGAATAATCTGTATGATCCATATCTGATGCCTGATATGGAAAAAGCAGTTAAACGATTAAACAAGGCTTTGGGAAATAAAGAAAAAATATTGATCTATGGGGATTACGATGTTGACGGAACAACTGCTGTTTCGTTAGTTTATAAATACTTACGTCCTTATTCGTACACATTGGATTACTACATACCCGACAGGTATGACGAAGGATATGGTATCTCTTGCAAAGGAATTGATTATGCCGCCGAGAATAACATATCATTGGTTATTGCTTTAGATTGCGGCATTAAAGCTATCAGTAAAATAGAATATGCCAAAACCAAGGGCATAGACTTTATTATATGCGACCATCATATGCCGGACGATACGCTACCCGACGCTGTTGCCGTACTGGATGCTAAACGCGTTGATTCTGTTTACCCTTACGAGCATCTTTCCGGATGCGGGGTAGGTTTTAAATTTATGCAAGCTTTTGCCAAAAGTAATAATTTCCCGTTTTCCAACCTTGAAAAGTTGTTAGACCTGATAGCCGTAAGCATCGCATCGGATATTGTACCTATTACCAATGAAAACCGTATTTTAACTTATTACGGTTTAAAACATTTGAACAATAACCCAAGTATGGGGTTGAAAGGTATCATTGATATCTGCGGGCTGACGGGAAAGGATATTACCATTAACGATATTGTGTTTAAAATCGGACCGCGTATCAATGCTTCCGGCAGGATGATGAATGGAAAAGAAGCTGTGGATTTACTGCTAACGAAAGACAGCGAAAGCGCCCGTGAAAAAAGTGAAAATATAAATCAATACAACGACGAACGCAGGGAATTGGATAAAAAAATAACGGATGAAGCCAATGCCATTATTGATGAATTTAGAAATATGGAAGACCGGAAGGCAATTGTAGTATATAATCCGGGCTGGCATAAAGGAGTAATAGGGATAGTGGCTTCCCGCTTAACCGAAAAGTATTATCGACCCGCAGTAGTGCTTACCAAATCGTCCGAACTTATTACAGGATCAGCTCGTTCCATAACGGGGTTCGACATATATAAAGCGATTGAAAGCTGCCGGAATTTATTGGAGAATTTCGGAGGTCATACGTATGCCGCAGGTTTATCCCTTAGAGAAGAAAACCTGGAAGCTTTTACAAACCGTTTTCTTGAATTAGCAAATGCAGAGATCAATACGGAACAGATGATACCTCAACTCGACGTTGATGTTGTGTTAGAGTTAAAAGATATTACCCAGAAATTTGCGAATGAGCTGAAAAAAATGAATCCGTTTGGCCCGGATAATCAAAAACCTGTATTTTGCAGTTTGAATGTTCGGGACTATGGAACAAGCAAACTGGTAGGAAAAGAATCGGATCATATCAAACTGGAGCTAATTGACGACAGTTCAAAGATTCCTATACACGCAATCGCTTTTGGTATGAGCGAATATTTCAACTATATTAAATCCATGAAACCGTTTCATATATGCTACACGCTTGAAGAGAATACATATAATGGCGCTACAACGCTTCAACTATTCATTAAAGACATAAGAACCAAGGTTTTGTAAAAAAGATGGACGTCTACCATAAAATCTTACGACAATATTGGGGATATGCTTCTTTCCGGCCATTACAGGAAGATATTATCCATTCAATTGTCGCTAAAAAAGACACGCTTGGTTTAATGCCTACCGGAGGGGGAAAATCCTTAACCTTCCAGGTTCCGGCATTATCCATAGACGGTATTTGTATTGTTGTTACTCCCTTGATAGCTTTAATGAAAGATCAGGTAGACAATCTTCGCCGGATTGGAATTAAGGCTACCGCCGTGTATTCGGGTATGAATCGCCAAGAGATTATCAAACAATTGGAAAACTGTATCTTCGGCGACTATAAATTCCTGTATGTATCGCCCGAACGCTTGTCTACCGAGATATTCAAAGCTAAGCTTCAGGCCATGAATGTTTCATTATTAGTTGTAGACGAAAGCCATTGTATCTCGCAATGGGGATATGACTTCCGCCCTTCTTATCTTACCATTGCTAATATCCGCGAAGAGCTGCCCGGTGTTCCGGTACTTGCCTTAACGGCTACAGCTACTCCAGACGTTATAGACGATATCCAGGATAAGCTTCTCTTCAAAAAAAAGAATGTTTTCCGGAAAAGCTTTCACCGGAAAAATCTGTCTTACCTTGTTCGCCGGAGCGACGATAAATTGAATGCGTTACTTCAGATACTTCAAAAAGTTTCCGGTAGCGCAATTGTATATGTTCGCAATAGAAAACGGACAAAAGAAATAGCCGCCGTATTGCAACAAGCCGGTATTTCGGCAAATTTTTTTCATGCCGGACTTAACAGGGAGGAAAAAACGCTTTGCCAGAATAGGTGGAAAAACAATGAATGCCGTGTGATCGTTTCTACCAATGCCTTTGGAATGGGAATAGATAAACCCGATGTGAGGCTGGTTATCCACATGGATATGCCGGGATCGATAGAAGAATATTTCCAGGAAGCGGGAAGAGCCGGAAGGGATGAAGAAAAAGCATACGCTATTGCGCTATGCAGTGGAGCCGACAATGCGAAACTAAAGAAACGATTATCCGACGAATTTCCGGATAAAGCCTTTATTTACCGTATATATGAAGCGCTGGGCAATTATTTTCAGATAGCCGTCGGGTATGGATTTGATACGGTACACGAATTTTCATTAACAGATTTCTGTTATGCTTTCCGATTCCCTATATTGCAAGCTCATCATGCCTTAAAGATTTTAGAATTGGCAGGATATATAGAATATACTGAAGAGGTGGATAGTTCCTCCCGGTTGTTTTTTACGGCTACTCGCGACGATCTATATAAGTATCTCAGTCAGGATAAAAAAACGGATGACGTTATTAAAACCATTCTTCGTTCTTATACCGGTTTATTTGCTGATTATGTCTATATAGACGAAACGCTGATCGCTACCCGTTCCAATATTTCTCCGCACGATATATATACTATACTTACAGGTTTATCCAAATATCATATCGTAAACTATATACCACGTAAAAAAACGCCTCTTATTATTTATAAGCAATCAAGAGAAGAACAAAAATATCTCAGCATCCCGCGTTCTGCTTATGAAAAACGCAAAAAGCGATTTGAAAAACGCATCGAAAAAATATTGGAATATATCAATGAAGAACATATATGCCGCAACAGAATGCTGCTGCATTATTTTGGAGAAAAAGAAACGAAAGATTGTGGCTGCTGCGACATTTGCCTGGCTAAAAATGAATCGGGATTAAAAAATGCAGAATTTAATACCATTAAAGAAGCCCTGTGCGAAATCCTTACTACTCAACCTCAGCATGTTAAATCCCTAACCGAAACACTTCCCTTCCCTGCCGGGAAAAGCGTCGCAGTTATTCGTTTTCTTGCCGAACATGATGAACGTTTTATACTGAGCGACGGATATTTTTCATTAACCGAAAAATGAGATTGTCTCAAAGTTGAGAACAATCTCATTTTTTATTTTTAACAGATCTCTTTTTAAACGATCGGAGCAGGAAGCGTACCTCCAACCAAGATTACACCCAGCAGAGCCAAGATAGCATATAATTCGGGGAATACCGCCATTACCATAGTAGCGCTAAACACATCGTGACCTGCGCCTACCGCTGCAATACCATTTGCGCAAACCTGAGCCTGGCGAATTGCCGAATAAAAAGCAGCGAATCCCATCATTAAACCGGCTCCCAAAATAGCGCATGCCGATATCAGAGGTATACTGTCAACC
>JAIRYL010000221.1 GCA_031267775.1 Tannerellaceae bacterium | reverse complement strand
ATTTTGCAGGTAATCCCTGTCTGCGGATAGCATGCGGGAGGATATGAAATACAAAAAAAACCTGCCGTTATAATTGACAATTTAAAATATTGTTTTTTCTTTGCACCGAATTAGATAAGACATTTTAATAAACGTTTATAACCAAAAGCTTACCGTATGAAGAACTGTTTATGTTTGTTGATACCGCTGTTTTTCTATCCTTATATTCATGTGCGGGCTGTTAATAATCTTCGGGTGGCGGACGTTCGAAGTATAGGAATGGGTGGGAATGAAGGTGTATCTTCCGCTTTATTTAATCCTTCCCTTATTGCTTTGCATGCCAATAATCGCGTCTGTATGAACTATTTTAACCGATACGGTTTAAAAGAATTGGGCGCTTTTAGCGGGAGTCTGTATCTTCCGTCGAGTATTCTTTCTTTTGGAGCAGACTTTTCAACATTTGGTTATGACGCTTACCGGGAGAGTCAACTTCGATTGTTATCGGCAAAACAACTGAACGGGCAGTGGACGTTAGGCGTGGGTTTTCAATATGCTTTTCTGCAAACAGAACTGTTTGAAGACAAAACAGGGCAGCTCTCAACAGATATCGGACTAACCTTTGCGCCTGTTGACGAATTGTTGATTGGCGTGTTGATAATGAATTTGCCTTCTGTTCAGTTAGGCGATAAATCTGTTGAAGTAAAGGATTTTAAAACGTATTTCATACAAATAGGCGTCAACTGGGAAGTTATAAACCATGTGTTCATAGTATGTACGGTAGAGAATAACGGCGAGCAGGTTGCGACAGGAGCGGCGGGAATAGAATATCAGCCTTTTACCGATTTCAGTATCCGTACGGGAATAAAAGGAAATCCATTGCTTCCTTCTTTGGGGATAGGGTATTGTTTTTCGCCGTTTACGGTGGATGCGGCTATCGTTTATCATCCCGTATTGGGTATGAGTTCGGGTATTGGTTTGCAATTTGCTTTTTAACAGGGGTATGAAGAAATCATTTATAAGCTGTTCTTTTTTGTTGATAACTATGTTTATTAACAGTTACGAACTGAAAGGGCAAGTTGTTTTTTCTCCTGATAAATGGATGGAATATATCGAGGATATGACTGTTGAAGATGAAAATACGGAAGAAGTTGAAAACCTCTATCATGAACTGTCTTATTTGTCCGATCATCCCTTTGAATTGAATGGAGTAACGGCGGAACAGTTGAGAAAGCTCCCGTTCTTATCCGACCGTCAGATAGAAAACATACTGTCGTATCGCGAACAATATGGCAAGCTGGCAAGTATCTACGAATTAAAATATATAAAAGAGCTGGACTTCCCCACGCTGGAGCTATTACTGCCATTTGTTTATCTGGGCGAATTAACGGTTGATAAACGGCCGTTGACTGTTCGTAATTTGTTGAAATATAATTCGAATGAATTACAAATCAGATATGACAGATGTCTTCAACAAAAGAAAGGGTATCTTTCGCAACCGGACAGTATACTGGCGAAATACCCCAACAGGCAGTATCTGGGAGAACCTTTTTATCACTCCATACGCTATTCGTTTACGTTTGACGACAGGTTACAGGCTGGTTTTACGGCTGAAAAAGACGCCGGAGAGGCTTTCTGGAATACGCATCATAAAGGATACGACTTTTATTCGTTCCACTTTTTAATGAAAGATATCAAGCGCTTGAAAACGCTTGCCGCAGGAGATTATAAAGTATCGTTTGGACAGGGACTGGCGGTAAGTAACGAATTTTCTCCCGGCAAAAATGTATTGGTAACGCAAAGCGAAAAAAGGACGTATGGTTTCCGCAGGCATTTTTCGGCCAGCGAGGTTGATTTTTTTCGCGGGGCGGCGGCTACCGTCAATATAAAGAACGTAGACGTCAGTCTGTTTTATTCGCAAAGGAAATGGGACGCTAATCCGATAGACAGCCTAACGGTTTTGTCCATAAAAACAGACGGTTTGCATCGTTTGCCGCGCGAGGCGGAAAAGAAGCGCCTGCTGTCTGTAAAAACATGGGGCGGCAATATCCGGTATGCCATGCCCAACGTATGTTTGGGGATAACCGCTCTCTCTTATTCATTTGAGCCGTTCAGGATAGAGCCCGAACCGAAACCTTATCATCTTTTTTATTTCAGAGGAAGCGCTAACACGAATGTAAGCGTGGATTATCTGCTGAAAAACCGGTATGTCAAACTATATGGCGAAACGGCCGCGAGCGCCAATAAATCGTTTGCCACGCTAAACGGATTACAGTTTACGCCGGCTTCTTACCTGTCGGCTTTGCTTGTATACCGTTATTATGATAAGGCGTATCAGGCTTTTTTCGGGAGGGCTTTGGGGCAAGGCTCTACCGTGCAAAACGAAGAGGGGCTTTATGCCGGCATGCAATTTACCCCGTTTCCGTACTGGAAGATATCCGGGTATGCCGACTTCTTTCGTTTTCCCTGGCTGACGTATCAGGCAGACGCGCCTGCTTCGGGGAGGGAATATATGCTTCAGGCAGAATTTACGCAGGTAAAGAATTTTTCTTTTTATGTGCGATACAAGTATAAACAGAAAGAGAAAAACAAAACGATTCCTCCCCGTCCAACGGCTTCCATCCGGCCTTATAAGCAACGCCGGATGCGTTTGCAAATGCAATACGGCGTTGTATCCGTCTTTATGAAAACATCGGTGGAAGGGATTGTCTATGCGGAGGAACCGGAAGAAGACAGTAAAGGCGTGGCGCTGTCTCAACAGATAGGCTGGAAGCCATTGGATATGCCTTTTCGGCTGGATTTGTTTGGGGCTATCTTTCGGGCAGACGATTATAACAGCCGTATTTTTTCTGCCGAAAACAATATACTGTATGCCTTTAACAGGCCGCCGCTTTATGGGGAAGGATACCGGTTGTCGGTATCTTTCCGGTGGATATTAGCCCGGTATTTATCTCTGTCGGCTAAATGGGCGAATACGCATTATGCCGACAGAGACAGTACAGGAACAGATTTGGAGGAAATAGAAGGAACAAACAAAACAGATATCAATCTGCTTGTCTGCTGGAAATTTTAACAAACCTAATTTCGCCATAGCGCGCCGTCCTTATTCCCGCGTACCGTACCGCCAAAAGAAGAACATCCCAATTTTCCGAGTGAAATTTGCCCGGAAACACCTGTTTAAAAAAAACTTTCACACATGCGACGGTTTCCCTCGCACATGCGACGGTTTCCCTCGCACATGCGACGGTTTCCCTCGCACATGCGACGGTTTCCCTCGCACATGCGACGGTTTCC
>JAIRYL010000208.1 GCA_031267775.1 Tannerellaceae bacterium | reverse complement strand
TAGCTAAATCGGGAACTGATCTGATGAATTTTTCAAATTCATCAGGAGAGGCGGCAGGTATAAAGTCTGTCGCCGAGGCGGCGTATAAAACCCATAAAATAGTTCCGGTAAGTAAGGCGGTTCCAGATTTGTTTAGTTTTAGCGGATGTTCTAAGGCTATGAGTAAATACCCAATTAAAAAAATGACAATCATTATGGTTATCATATATTCAGTAATTAAGATTGATTATTAAACGTTACAAATATATAAAAATTATAATAAGGGAAACCCTAATTCATGGAACATCTTTTTATAATCTGCCGCTTTATCCTGTAATGGTTTGGGATATGCCCGCGAAGAAGATGGCATGCGGTAAACCTTAATTGTCCGGTTGGCAAGCCGGCAAGAGGCAAATGCGCCCGTTTTCGGCTCGTCGAAGGATAATACGGAAAGCAGCGTGTCCATCGCTTTCTGCCCGGTTATTACAATTGCCTGGCATAAAGGGATTTTGTCCAATATTTCTTCCACTTTGGCAGGAGTTGCCACTTCAAGGAATTTATCCGACGCATTATCTTTTAAGCGGATTATTTCCATAGCCGTATCGCCTAACCCGATACCTTTTTCGCGGCAAAATGTTTTAGCTTTTTCTTCGTCGAATGCTTTCCCCCACGATGCAACAAAATAATCCTTGTCGGCATAAAAAATGATACCCAATATCCTCCACATATCGTTTTGGAAATTCGGATAATAAAAATTCATAGACCAGCGCTCTTTGGGAGGCGGAAAACTGCCTAACATGAGTATTTTAGTATGCTCCGGCAGAAAGAAACCTAAAGGATGCCGTTCTGTTTGCTTATTTTCCATATACGCCGGGCGCCTCCTGGTATTTATTCAAACACAGCCTTGTACCAGGCCAGTTTTTTGTATTCCTGATTCAGGTATGGAAAATTTTCCTGTTCAATATAAGTCGTTAAGCCGGAATGGCGTTTTATTTCAAATCCCCGCCAGCTTTCGGAGCCGGTAAGGAAAGAAGGCGTTGCATCCTTGTAGGGGATACATTCGCTCAGCAGAGCTTTAAATTCCTGTTCGGGCGTATTGTCGTTCAATATACGGGCGTAATAATCTTCAAAATCAAAAAACAGCCGGTACGAATATCTGTCAAAATGTTGAACGTCGTAAATATAGACGGCGTTAATCTTCTCTTTGTCGATATATCGGCGAAGAAAAACGCCTAAATCGTACAGCTTTTCTGTTTTCAGCAAACTCAGCGTGGCAGATTTGTAATACGTATCGCTTTCACTCATAAGAGTAAAGATATTGCGCGTAAATGCTTCCAGTTTCGGCTCTTTTTCAAAAAGACAGTTTAAGGAAGAAGCATATATCTCCTTAAATCCGGGCGAAAGCAGTTCGGCCGACGAAGCAATGATATACTTGGTTTTATCCTTTAACTCATAGGCCACTTCGATTCCGGCGGAAAAGCATGTTTCAAAAACGATAAAGTCAAAATATCCGGTTGGTATGGCGGCTGCCATGTCTGTGAGTTCCATTTCGTCGGCATGATCTTTGAAAAAAGACCGTGGCGATGTTAATGTAGCTTCGGGTAACCATCCGGAAGCGTGAGAGAAAATAATAAGGCCATAAGAATCTGCCGGATAAAGAGAAATGGCGTCGTTCAGCACACGTTTGAAAACGACCGGATCGGCCGAGTTTTCATTTGGATACTCCTGAATCGTTTTCGTTTTATTCTCGCCATTTTCCCTGTATACTTCCATCAGGCCAGAATTTCCGATAGCCGTATCCTGGTAAATGATAAGATTTCCGTTTCTGCCATCCCAGCCTTCCAGCATCGATTTAATTTTATCTTCGTACCTTGCCGTCAAATTACTGTCCCGCCCTATGTAAGCAATAACCGTGCGCTTATATCCGTCGTTGATTATTTCGCAATCCGAAAGGCAGGATGTAAGCAAAAAGAAGCATGTCGTCAGAATAAAAAATGACAGATAAAATGGTATGTAAGATAGTTTCATACTGCAAATGTAGAAAAAAACAAATAATAATACAATTCAACTCTCCGCGCATCCAGAATAGAGGCGTCTAAATTAAGTCCTTCATCAGGGCGCGCCCATATAAAATGGAGAATGGAGAATGGAGAATGGAGAATTAAGAATTAAGAATTAAGAATGAAGAATGAAGAATTAAAATAAATCGAACGAAAAAAAAGGCACGGCAATCATTCTCCCCATGCAAGAAGCCTCTGATCCATTTGCAAATTCTCAATTCTCAATTCTCAATTCTCAATTCTCAATTTAATATGGGGGGGTCGGGCTATCCGCTGCAAGTCCTCGCTCGCCTGGCGGCTCGTTGCGGGCTTTCCGCTGCTATCCTCGCGCGTCGCGCCCCCTGCGGCGTCGCTCATGGGCTTGCGCTTCGCGCCTCGCCCCCCCGCATGTACAGGCAAACCGATAAACCGTATGTTTATAAATAAACTTTATTGGATGCGGATATCAGGGTGCAGGCGGGTAGCGAGACAGCGTGAAAGCCATATTTGCCAAAACCGGCCTCCTTCCCCCGAAACGGATTATATACCTTATAATGAGCTAATTAATACGTCTGTTTTTGATTCGCCCGCTTCCCTGCAGGAGGTTTTCAGGCGATTTTTCGCCAAATACTCTCATAGATTTGTCGCCCGGACTCATAGATTTGTCGCCCGGACTCATAGATTTTTTTCCATCACTCCAAGATTTGTCGCCCGGACTC
>JAIRYL010000167.1 GCA_031267775.1 Tannerellaceae bacterium | reverse complement strand
TTTTTCCAAATCGGATTTAGCTACTATGTAATCATAGATTGCTTGATTGAAGTTTAATTTAGCTTGCGTCATGGCAAGTTCGGCGTCGTTCATTTCCAGCAATGTTCCGGCGCCTGTGTCGTAGCGTTTTTGCGCAATCATATAACCCCTTCCGGCTTGCTCCACGCCTTTCTGCGCGGCGTCGTACCGTTTAACGCAGGTACTCATATTATCCAGCGATTGCCTTACCACCAACTGCAGGTTGCGTTCCAAATCGTCTTTTTGTAATTGTAACTGGGTAATCGTTACTTTTGTCTGGTTGATTTTTTGCACCCTGCTTCCTCCCGTAAAGACCGGAAGGGAAAGGGAAACGCCTACCACCGAATAGGGATTCCATTTATAATCTTTGAATTTAAAATTTTCGTTCATGGCGTTCCAATTATATGTTGCGCTGAGAGAAAGGGTAGGGGCAAAGTCGAATTTCTGAAGTTTAAGCGTATTCTTCAGTTGACTGTTTTGTATATCCAGTTGTTTCAGGTTTGTATTATCTTCAAGCGAAGCGTTTGCCGCGGCAGTCATATAATCGCCAAACAGTTCCGATTCAAAATCAGTTAATGTACCTTTGCATTCAATCGGCAGGTCTAAGTCCATTCCCAGGAGGGCTTTCAACTGCCATTTTACCAGTTTGGTTGAATTTTCGGCTTGCAGCATGTTTGGCACAACGTTTTTAACAGCTACGTCGGCGCGGATTAAATCATATTCGGCCACAAACCCCTGTTCGTATTTTTGCTTGATATCCAGAAAGTTTTTCATGGCGTTGTCATAGCTTTCCTTAAATACCGCATATAAATCGTTGGCCAAAAGAACGCCATAATAGGCCTTTTTCACCTGATTGGCCATGTCTATTTTAGAAGAACGGGCTTGCTCTATCGCTAATTCCACGTCTTGCCCCGAAATAGATATACTTTTCCACAAGGCGGCATTTATCAGGGGCATACCTGCCGAAAAACCGAGGCTCCAATTATTGGAAAGCCCCATTTTCATACCTCCGTCCGAGCTGCTGTTTGCGGCGGCTTCTTCCGACGCCTCTCCGATAGCCGCCGCCAGCGAACCGGGTTTATAGCCCGGCACATAATCTGCTATTAGTTTTTCGGATCCCTTAATCAACGGATCAAACATATTATCAAAGCCCCCGCTTCCGCCAAAGTATACAATTTGCTTTTTCAGCGTGCGAGAATAATCGGCTCCGAATTTTACTTGTGGAAACAAAGCGGAATAAGCTCCTTTTTTAGCGTATTTTTTCTTCTCTATTTCCTGTTCGGCAACCTTAACGGTTGGATTTTCGCTCATCGCAATCTCAAGCGCTTTTTCCAGGCTAAGCACAAGGGGTTGTTCCTGCGCCTTAACCGGAATAAAAGACAGAGATGGCAGTAACATACAGGCTGCCAATATCATCTTTCTGCTAAATTTTAGTCGTTCCATTTAAATAAAGTTGTTATAAATATTAAATAACCTGATTATATCTTATTGAATAATACCTTTTATTTTTCCTGCGGCGATACTTGAATGTTTTTAAACTTACGCGGCAAAAGTACCATAATAAGGACGTCTCAAAAAACGCAACTCGTCCATTTGCAAGTTATTCTCGACGAATAACGGATTATTTTCGATGAGTGGGATAAATGAATTCACCTTATTATTGTTTAAAATGTTATTTATTGGAAGCAAAGTTCCGCTTAATTTAGAAAACTGAAATGGTTTGTACTGTTATATGATTCGTCTGATTTGAAATAGGGTTTGGTTTTAATCAAAAAGTAACCTCCATTTAATTGGGGCGCGTCCCCCCGAAGGGGAATGGAGAAAGCAGAAGGCAGAAGGCAGAAAGCAGAAGGCAGAAAGCAGAAGGGAGAATATGTAAATGTATCAGAGGCTTCTTGCATGGGTAGAGCGCTTGATGCAGCATTTTTTTTCGTCCGATTTATTTTCATTCTCCCTTCTGCCTTTTGCTTTCTGCCTTCTGCCTTCTGCCTTCTGCTTTCTCCCTTCTGCCTTCTCCCTTTCTCTTGCGTTTGCCCTGCTTTGATGAATAAATTGTTTTGATAAAACATAAAAAGGATATAGATTTGCATATAGTATAAGGAAGATAACAAAAACAGAATGGTGGATAACGAACATATCACACGCCGGCTGAAGGAGGGTAGCGAGCAGGCTTTTGAGACTGTTTACAAGCGTTTTTTTGCGGGATTGTGCGCTTTTGCTTCGCAGTATGTAGGGGAAAGGGAAGAATGTGAAGAAATTGTGCAGGATGTGATGATGTGGCTTTGGGAGAACAGGAAAACGCTAACGCCGGAAATGTCTGTAAAGTCTCTTTTATTTACGATTGTGAAGAATAAATGCCTGAACAGCCTTTTGCATAAACAGATAAAACAGCGGGTACATGAGAGCTTATACGTTAAATTTGAAGATCAGTTTGAAGACCCGAACCTGTATATAGGAAATGAAATGATGGCTAAATTAGATGGGGCTATACGAAACCTGCCCGAAGACTACCGGACGGCTTTTACCATGAATCGCTTTGAAAATCAAACCTACGACGATATAGCGGCCAGGATGAACGTTTCTTCCAAAACGATTGCTTACCGTATTTCGCAGGCGCTGAAAATCTTGCGGGAAGACCTGAGGGATTATATGCGGCTGTTTCTTTTCCTGATGAACGTATAAAAAAAAACTCCCGTATCATGTCTGAAAAACGGGAGTTTACGGATTTAAGCGAGGTTATTTAACGAATGGCGCTTTCAGCAGATAGTCTGCGCACCCTTCTACGCCTTCAAACTGCGTGCCTCCCGGATATTTTTCCAGTTCTACAAAATAATCTTTAACGCCGTTGGTATATGCCTGCTTGAATATCATTTCAAAATTCATCATGCCCGACTGTCCCAATACAGCCTTGTCTTTAATGTGGAGTACCTGGATGCGGCCGGCATGTTTCTTCATATATTCTACGGGGTCTTGCTGCCCCATGACCGTCCAGTAAACATCCATTTCAAAAAACACCAGGCTTGGGTCGGTATGTTTCAGCATGCCGTCGTAAATAATTTCTACGCCTTTCGGAGCTTCCCGCCCAAAGCCGTTCCGCCCCGAAACAGCTTCCGTGCCGCCGGGAATGACGCGCGCAAACTCGCCGTCGTGATTATGATATCCAAACGACAGCCCGGCCGCTTTAGCTATTTTTCCGGCTTCATTAAATATCTCGCCCACATAAGCCACCTCTTCCACGCTCCGGGTAGCAGGCTGGCCAGGCTGGATAAGGTAGGTTACGCCTATTTTGGCATGATCGTCGGCAGCCTTTTTCCAGAAGTCCATAATCTGTTGCTTATTCTCCTTCGTATATTCGCGAGCCGGAGGATTCACGTGCGTACTGGTAATTTTCAGCCCGGCGTCGGCAGCCATTTTTTTAAATTCGGCCATGTCTACGCCGTTAATCGTTCCGTTCCGGTATCCGGCCAGTTCGATAGCCGAATACCCCATTAGCCCTACCTTCTTCAGTCCGCCGGGAACATCCCTGTATAATTCGTCAAAGAGCGAATAAATCTGTAACCCGATAGCTTTAGCGGCATGTTTGTTTGTTGCGTCCGGCGCGGCCGCTTTTACAAGTGTTGACTGGCCGGCCAGCAAGCCGCCTGCCGTAAGCAACGATGCTTTTTTTAAGAAATCTCTCCTGTTTTCCATGTTGATGATATATGATGATTAATAAAGTGAATACGGACGTCTGTAATCATAGTAATATAAGCGATGCGCTTCGGCCTCCTTGTCGTCGATAAAGCTAAGAGTAGCGGGATCCCATTTTACGCTACGGTTCAGTTCGCGGGCAATGTTTGCCAGGCAGCATAACGTATTGGTACTGCAACCTACTTCTACCGGGGCTATGGGGTTTTTACGCGAACGTATACAATCTACAAAGTTTTGCGCATGCGGC
>JAIRYL010000127.1 GCA_031267775.1 Tannerellaceae bacterium | reverse complement strand
ACCCGGAAATACTCCCTTATTTAAGGAGAAGCCGGGACATTGAAAATTAAAAACGCGAAAGCGGACATTGGAACAGGAAACCTGGTATTCGTATCCCGGGCGTCGGGATACGAATACCAGGTTTCCGGATTACTATCCCAGGCGTGGGAATACGTATTCCAAACTTGGGGATACGTATCCCAGACATGGGAATACGTATTCCAGGCGTCGGAATACGTATCCCAGGCGTCCGGATACGTATTCCCAGGTTGCGTATACGTATCCCAAACATTGGAATAGCTATTCCAGGGGTTCGGAATACGTATCCCAGGGTTCGGGATAGCTATTCCAGGATTCGGAATACGTATCCCAAACATTGGAATAGCTATTCCAGGGGTCTGGAATACGTATTCCAGGGTTCGGGATACGTATCCCAGGATTCGGAATACGTATACAATAAATGCCGGATCAGATTATTTTAACTTATTTATCGCTGCTCCCATTCAATTCTTTCCGGTAGGCGGTAGGCGTCATGCCAAAATGTTTTTTGCAGTAAGTAGTAAAATGCGCCGGCGAACTAAATCCATATTCCTTGATAATCTGTTGCATGGGTATTTTTTTATCAACTAAAATCGTTTTTATATGGTGCGCTTTCTGGTTTAGCATCCACCGGTATGGCGAATCGCCAAAATATAATTTAAATTTACGGGTAAGCGAACGGATAGGCAATTGGCACAACTGGGCTAATTCGTCCACGCTTTTTGCTTCCATGTAATGTTTAATCACAAACGCTTTAAAATCCATGTCCTGATTTAAGACAGGCTTTAGAAAGCGAGAAAGCTCCTGTTGCGTGTAAAACGTTTTCATAACAAGAAAAATTTCCTTCTCCTTAGCCTCGTCCAGTTGTTGTGATTTCACTTTACTGTTCATATAATAGATGATACTGTCCAATACTCCCTGCAATGGAAGACGAATATCCAGTTTGTTAAATATACTTCGCTCGTTACTGAATTCTTTCAGGTTGCCCAGTTCCAGTTGGTCCATAATTTGGAGCTGATTATTAAAGCTTAGCAATAAATATTGAACATCGGTATATGTTTCGGCTATCATATTAGCGTCTCGTGCAATAAAGATCATCTCCCCCCCTACGCACAGGTGATTTTTAAATTCATTGCATGAAACATTCACTTCGCCCTCTAAAATAAAAAGCAGATGATTCAAATGTATCTCTTTAAATTGTATGGTATTGCCTTTTCTCTCTTGTTTTATGTTGAAAATGACGCTGTAATCTGTATCGATATAGTTATGCATAAAGTTTCCTTTTTTAATAAAGCGATTTCATATAAGAATCAGTGATATAGTATAAATAAATTTCCATTTGTCTACAAATATATATATATCTTTGAATTTTTCCAGTAATGTTTTATCAAATCATGATGAAATTTTCATAAAATTATAGTTTTCATCCTGCGCTTACCGGTTTTTTCAGTATAGATAGCGTTTTTTTAATGTATTATTACAGAAGCCGTATTTACTTTTAGAACGTAATATTTTTGACCGGATTTGTTGCAAATCAAAAAAATATTCTCTGAACTGCTTTTTTTGGTCGATTTTGCATATATCATTATGATAGTTCATGGAAAATAATAACTTTGCAGATATTAATTAGCGTAAGACACATAATAACTAATATACAGGAACGGAAATGGATACAAAGATTCAGGAACTTACCGACAAAATCTACCGCGAAGGAGTAGAAAAGGGAAATGAAGAAGCTAACCGGATAATTTCCGAAGCGAATACCCAAAAACAAACCATTATTAATCAGGCCGAAGCCGAAGCAAAACGTATGATAGCCGCCGCTGAGAAGCAGGTTTCGGAACTTAAAAAGAATACCGAAGCCGAGTTGAAACTCTTCGCCGCCCAATCTGTTGAAGCCTTGAAAAGCGAAGTGGCCAATCTGATAACGGGAGAAATCGCCGTATCCAACGTAAAAGCGGCTACCATAGACAAAGCTTTTATGCAAAAAATTATGCTGGATATAACAGCAGAATGGTCGAAAAACGAAAACCTGACCATACAGACTTCCAACGCGGAAGAACTCGCCAGATACTTTGAATCAAACGCCAGGCATTTATTAAATAAGGGAGTAACAATTGAGAAAGTAAACGGTAAACAGGCGTCTTTTTCCATCGTTCCCGCCGACGGATCATATAAAGTAACCTTTGGCGAAGAAGAATTTGTATCTTTCTTTAAAGAATTTTTGCGCCCCCGGCTGGTAGAAATGTTATTCTGATATGAGTAAATATTATTGTTTAATAGCAGGACTCCCCAATAACTCATTAGACGACGCAAAAATACCTTTTACTGTTTCCGAATTCAGGGAAGAGTTAAACGGTATATTGACCGACGCCGATAAAAAGCTGGTAGATCTGTTCTTCTTGAAATTCGACAACAAGAACCTGATCATGCAGGTTAAGCATCCTGATTTTGATCCGGATGAAAGGGGAAGGATTACTTTTCATGAATTTAACGCGCTGTTTCAGGCGTTGAAAGAAGAAGAAAAGCCGCCGGTAAACAAACGGATACCTTCTTATTTTGAAGCGTTTTGTAAATTGTATCTGGAAGCAGAGGCTAAGAATGAACAGCATAGCGCTTCGTGGGAAGATATTTTGGCCGCTCATTATTACCGGTATGCTGCGGCGTGTAAAAATACGTTTGTTTCCGGGTGGTTTGAAATGAACCTCAATATCAGCAACCTGTTTACGGCGCTAACTTGCCGTAAATATCAACTGGATAAAGCAAACTATATTGTAGGTAATAACCCTGTGGCAAACAGCCTGCGTACGTCGAATGCCCGGGATTTCGGCCTGGGCGATACGGAAGACTACCTGATGGAAGTACAGCGCATAGCAGAAGAAAGCGACTTGCTGCTGCGCGAGAAGAAAACAGATCAGTTAAAGTGGCGCTGGCTGGAGGATAACGCCTTCTTTAAAACGTTTGATATAGAAAGCGTATATGCCTATTTGCTAAAGCTGGAAATGATTGAACGGTGGGTTACGCTGGATAAAGCGGCCGGCGAAAAAACGTTCCGCCAATTGGCCGACGCCATGAAAAAGGGCAGTAATAATACGTTAGAAGAATTTAAAAGAAACAATAAAAAATAATTATGGCTACGAAAGGAATCGTAAAAGGAATCGTATCCAATCTGGTAACGCTGGAAGTAGACGGGCCGGTTTCTCAGAATGAAATTTGTTACATTTCCGTTGGAGGCGTAAAGCTAATGTCGGAAGTTATCAAGGTTATCGGTCGGAACGCTTTTGTCCAGGTATTTGAGAGTACCCGTGGAATGCGGG
>JAIRYL010000115.1 GCA_031267775.1 Tannerellaceae bacterium | reverse complement strand
TGGTCGCCATCCATCCATGGATTTTTTATATTCAATCAACGGATTTTTTATATCAATCAAAGATTGGTATCCATCAATCAAAGGATTTTTTTTTCAATCAAAAGTTGGTTTCCATCCATCCATGGATTTTTTATATCCATCAAAAATTGGTCGCCATCCATCCATGGATTTTTTATATTCTTTGAGTAGATTTTTTAGTTTTCCGCGTTTTTCCGGAAAAAAATCAGGTAAAGATATTTTCGCATGAACAAACGGGATGTAAAACAGACGTACCGGTTTGACGCCTGACAGGGCTGGAAAGCGTTCTTCAGGCAAGGGTCGCCGTTCTTCAGGCAGGGGTCGCCGTTCTTCAAGAGCGCCTGCCGATAACCGGAAAAACGCTGCATCAATCATTCCGGAAATCAGATGCGTCGGCCCTGCTCATTCTACAGCATCCTGTATCCTTTCAGCTCTTTTTTTAATGCGGAGGCTTTCATGTCTGTTACATCATCCAGTAAGCGCCAGAATCGGGGGCTATGGTTCATTTCTTTGGTGTGGCAAAGTTCGTGAAGCAGTACATAGTCGGACAAATAACCGGGCAGGAGCATAAGCGAGAGAGAGAGGTTGATGCTGCCTTTGGCGCTGCAACTCCCCCAGCGGCTTTTGCTGTTGTTTATTTTAACGGAAGAACAGGCGAATCCAAATTGCCTGGACAAGGCAAGGAGGCGTTTGGGCAATACCCTTTTTGCTTCATGGGCAAGCGCTTTTTCAATAAATCCTTTTAAAAGCGTTTGCACCCGATCGTCTTTAAAATCTGTTTTTCCCGGGCAGGCAATATGCAGGATTCCATCGGTCAGATTCATATAAAAATTGTCTCGGTCTGTTCGGAAGATATGAAGCCTGAAGGTGTTTGTCTGTAACTCCGAAGCCTCGTCCAACAGGTTTCCGGCAGGTGGCATACGCTGTAAAGCCGCCAGTAGTTTGGATCGGTTGCTTTCAATAAAAGCCAGTATGGTATCTATTTTTCCATAAACAGGCATTGTTCCGGTAACCGCGCCGTCTTTTATTTTTAACGTATACCGCTTGGCCCGGGGGTTTGTTTGAATGGTTATAACGCCTAAGTCTTTATCTTTAAATGTTTTTGTCATGAACAAAAGATGTTTCCGGTGTTGTAATGAATAAGGTAATTGCGTTTGACAGAGGCAAAGATATAAAAAGCGGCGTAAAATACGCGGCTGTATGATTTACTTTGCAACGCCTCGCGCTTCCTCGCGCAGCGGCGGCGCGGGCGGATTTATTTTTATCCGGCGCGCTTTATAGCTGCTGATTTTTGTGTACGTTTGTACGGTAATATAAACAAAATAAAAAAAAAAGCTATGAGTTTCAGCGCCGTATGTTGTGAAATCTTTGAAAGGGCTACCAGCGATTATCATATAGAAAACCGGGTAGACGCCTCTGTCAATAACCCGTATGAGCCGGAGAGCATTGACTGTTACCTGTATCTGAAAAACTGGATAGACGCCGTGCAGTGGCATTTGGAGGATATAATCCGTAATCCGGAGGTAGACCCGGTGGAGGCGCTGGCTATTAAACGCCGCATCGACAAGTCTAACCAGGACAGAACCGATTTGGTGGAACGGATAGACGGCTATTTTCTGAACGCCTGCAAGGATGTTCAAACGGCGCCTGCCGCAACTGTCAACACCGAAAGCCCGGCCTGGGCGGTAGACCGCCTGTCTATCCTTGTGCTGAAACTGTATCACATGCATCAGGAAACCGTTCGCCCCGACGCCTCCCCGGCGCATCGAGACGCCTGCCTGCGCAAACTGGCCGTTTTGCAGGAGCAGAAAGAAGACCTCTCGGCCGCCTTAGACCAATTATTAAACGACATAGAACAAGGCAGGAAGTATATGAAAGTGTACAAACAAATGAAAATGTACAACGACCCTGCGCTGAACCCTGTACTCTACGGAAAAAAATAATGGCAAAAATCCTGGTTATACGACTTTCGGCCATTGGCGACGTGGCAATGACCGTCCCCGTGCTCTATGCCGCCGCAAAAGCAAATCCGGAGCATACCTTTGTCGTTCTTACGCAAGCTTTCCTGATTCCGGTATTTATCAACCGGCCTGACAATGTAGAGGTAACGGGTATCAGCATAACCGGCGCCGAAAAATCGTTCAGAGGGCTGTTTCGCTTTGCCTGGGCATTTTCGGCGTTCGACTTTGACATAGCGCTCGACCTTCATAACGTAATCCGGACAATGATTATCCGCACGCTTTTCCGCCTGAAAGGTAAAAAGGTGTTTGTGGTGAACAAGGCGCGCAAGGATCGCCGACGGCTGACTGCGCGCAAAAACAAGGCGCTGAAACCTATCCGACCCGTTATTGAACGTTATGCCGACGTATTTAAAGCCGCCGGCCTGCATTATACCGACACGTTTCATTCGCTCTTTGACGAACGCCCCGCAAACCTTTCGTCGCTAACCGAAACCGTTTGCCCCAAAACCGGAAAATGGATCGGCATAGCGCCCTTTGCCAAGCACAAAGGCAAAATATATCCGCTCGACATGATGAAGCAGATAGTAGAAGCGCTCTCGGAACGCGCAGACTACACGCTTTTTCTGCTGGGGGCCAAAGGCTGCGAAGAACAGATTTTGCAGCAGTGGGCGCGGCAGCTTCCAAGAGTTAACATGATAGTAGGCCGCTATACGCTTGATAAAGAGCTGGCGCTTATCAGCCGGTTAGACCTGTTGCTCTGCATGGATTCGGCCAATATGCATTTTGCTTCGCTGGCGGGAACAAGGGTGCTGTCGGTTTGGGGAGCTACTCATCCGTATGCCGGCTTTTACGGGTATCGCCAGAAAGCGGAAGACGCCATACAGCTTGAGCTGGCCTGCCGCCCCTGTTCTATCTTTGGCGAAAAGCCTTGTTTCCGCGGCGACTGGGCTTGCCTGAAGCAGCTTCATCCTCAACTAATCATCAATAAAATAAAAGAAATCCTCTCTGCATGAAAATTATCGTTAACCCGGCATACAGGGGCGTCGAAAAGGCTATCCGGCAGATACCCGGCGTTTTTGAACGTTCGGGCGAACTTGTTTACAAAGGACGGAATATACTAAAGCGCTTCCGGGCAGACAACGCAAACCTTATCGTAAAACGCTTTAAGAAACCGCACCTGATCAACCGCTTTGCCTACGTTTATGTAAGAAAGTCCAAAGCTTGCCGTTCGTACGAATACGCTTTCAAACTTTTGGAAAACGGCATACATACGCCCGCGCCCATCGCCTTTATGGAAGAATACAAATACGGCCTGCTAACCTTTTCGTATTTTATATCGGAAGAAATTACGGAAGCGCGCGAGATAAGAGAATTTGTGCTTCATCCCGAAAAACTGGCCGGAGAGGCTTTTGTGCTCGACGCTTTTGGACGCTTTACGGCCGGCATGCATCAAAAAAAGATATGCCACAACGATTATTCGCCGGGAAACATCCTGTACCGGACAGGAGAGGGAGGAGAGGTAACGTTCTATCTGGTAGATATAAACCGCATGCGCTTTAACAAATCCGTTCCCGAAGAAAAAGGTTACCGAAACTTCAAAGCCCTGTGGCTTCCCGACGCCGCTTTCGTCCTTATCGCTCATTCGTACGCCCGGGCGATGGGATACGCCCTGGCCCGCGCAACGGAACGGATTCTTTATTACAAAAATTCTTTTATGAAACGGCGTAGCTGAAAAAACAGCCGGCCTGCAAGCCGCCGCCTGTTTTCCGCCGCCTGCGCATGAACCGTCAAAAGTTTATAATATCTTTCCAAAACCGCCTCATCTTTCTTTTATACCAGGCATGACAGCCAAAAGGCAGTTGCCCCGCCGTTAGCTTATAGCTCAGAGCGGGATATTTATCGTAAGCAAAAGCCAGCGCCTTCAGGGCGTCGGGATAATAAAACTCCGGGCGCGTAGCCCAAAACACATCTTCATTATACATGTGACGCCGCTTTTGAGCCAAAAACCGCTCAATCTCCGCTTCATATTTCTTTGTTGCCAGATAATGGCGTTCTACCTTGCGCAACGAAAATCCCCCATTGCCCACTTTATTGTATAATGTTTGCTTATTCGGTTTCTTGGCATATTGATCATATTTCAAACAGAGCCGCATAATCTGTGAGATAACAGGGAGGTTATAGACAGGCTTTTTCAGCCAGGGCGCTCCTATATAATCAAAATCATACATACACCATTCGGTCAATTCGTCTCGGAGCACATATGCGTCCAGTTGATAGATCAGGATATATTTACTGTCTAAAAAACGCTCGTAAAAACAAGTAGACGTCATTAACCGGTTATAGGCCGAAATATCTGTAAAGAAACGATCGTCAAACGACTGCACGGTTATCAAAGGGAATGCCGCCAAACAATCAGACACATCAAGAGATTCCGGTTTAACAACGATAAGCGGATAATCCCTCAATACGCTATACGCCCGGCGCAACGAACGTTTCTCCAAATCGGACAGGAAATATTTATAAACAGGTATAACCACTTTTACCAGAGTTGTATAATTTTCACTAAGCATTTTAATAACGTATTATTTTGTTATGATGGATCGATCGATCGATTCCTTGTTTACTTTCTTCCAAAATCAGCCGGTATTTCTCCCCATTCATCTGTTTTCCATTTAATGATAGAGGTTTCATAGCTGTTTTCGCAAAGCCACTTTTCGGCGCGTTCTATTAAATTAAATACAGGCTCGTTAGCAGGCGTACGTTTCAGCAAGGTTTTGCTTTTTTTATTCTTCACCCATTTCATGGCATTTACGCTGTCGGTATAGATCGGAAGGCTGCTGTTTTCCTTTTTCAGCAAAGCCAATCCATGCACAAGCGCAAGAAATTCGCCCACATTATTCGTCCCTTGCTTTAGCGGGCCTATATGAAATATCTCCTGGCCGGTACGAACATACACGCCCCTGTATTCCATATCGCCGGGATTACCGCTACAAGCGGCGTCAACGGCTATACTCTCCTGATTAGGCCATCCGGCAGACGTTTTTTTAAAATCATGAGCAGAAAGTTTAGGCCATCCGGTCTTCGGCTGAAAAGTATACCCTTTTTCCAAAGCGTCAACAGCTTCCTGCCGAGAAGAAAACGATTTATATCTTGCGCCTTCCTGCCCTTCAACCTGCTTCTTACAATCCTCCCAATTGTCGTAAACGCCAGGGTTCAAACCCTTCCAAACCACGTAAAATTTGTTTTTAGCCATTCCAGCACAAACGTTTTTTCCCCCGAAATCCGGTTTATTTATTTATTTCCAAATCTACAAACTATTTTCGGAACGGGCAACAACTATCAGAAACACACAAATTGATTTCGACAACAGGCAAATCGCCGTAAACGGACGCCTGTTAAATCTAAACCGTAAAAAGTTTGATATGATTTCGGTTTTTGCCGCAAACAAAAACAGGTTGATTACCAAAGAATACCTTGCCGAACATGTCTGGAGCGACAATATTGATATGGCTGACAATTATTCAAAAACACAAAATGTCTAATTCTCATGATGCGATAGCGCCGGCCAGATTTCCCCAAGGCATATAAAGTAGAGTGGGAAGTAGCCGACAGTATTTATAAAGTTGAGTTTGACCTAAAATTCAAGGATTATACGGCTTACTATGACACGAACGCTAATTTACTGATGGTTGTGAAGATATTTATCGTTCGGAGCTACCTGCCGTAGTAAAAAACACCGCCGAAACAAAATATCCCAAGTACAATTTTGAAGATATCGAAAAGATTCGTCGAGGTACGGAAGTTTTTTACAAAATAGAGATGGAACATCAAGACGTCGAAATAAAACTGATGATAAAATCCGACGGTACGATATGGGAAGAAAAAATTGATTAGAACCGATTCATTTTTGACGCCGTTTCGACATACATCAATCATACCCGATTCATCGAATCATTTCCGCCGTCATCTTGTACCCCCGCTGGGAATCGAACCCAAATTTACGGTTTAGGAAACCGCCGTTCTATCCATTGAACTACGAGGGCTTATGCCTTCACTTTCTATTCTATCCATCGAATTACAAGGTCATCCCCCTCGTAATGATGCGCAAAAGTATAATCTTTTTGGCAGACTAACAAACAATATTCTATCATAGAATAAAGAAAGTTTGTTCGTTTCGCCTGTCAAACCAAGAGTAAGCGAATCTTTCACTCAAACAAAGCCTGTAATATTGTTATGGATTTTATTTCCGGGATTTCGGGTAAATGGATACGGTAGTATATAAGGATTCGATTAAGAACATTGACTCTGTCTTGCCGGGAAAAGGCGAATAACGACATATTTTCATAACTGATTTTAGACAACCGGGCAAATATTTTGCTTTCTTCTCTGTCTAAGTAATGCCGGTGCAAAGGCGCCTGATCGGCAAATATGCCATTTAGCATATCAAAGTAATAACCTTCCGCATAAGAATCTATATTAGGAAATATGCCTAAATAACCGAGTAAATGAAACAGGAAAACCAGATGGAAATTGGCCACTCCGTCTTCCATCAACTCTAATAACCGGATAGAATGATACAGGTAATTAAATAAACGGGCGTCGGGCTCGGTCTCTTTCACCACACGAAACAATACTTCCGCCATAAACAACGCCAGCGCATTCTTTACCGGATCTGTAAACAACCGGTTAAGAGGATAGCATTGCTTTGTTTCGCGTATGCGGTGCAAGTCGCGTTTGTTTTGGTGTTCTACCTCCATCTCAACAACCGAAAGCGGCAGAAACAGCGCTTTGGAAACGGTTGTTTTCTTTCCGCGGTTACGAGCAACTAAATAAGACGCTCGCCCGAAAGCCTCTGTATACATATATACAATAGAGTATACATCGTTGTATGGGATAGAATGCAGTACGATTCCTCGTGTTTTACTCAGCATTATTTATTTTTTTGCCGTTACAAAAGTAGCTATTTTATGTTAGAGCCAGCCATCCCTTCCGTATTATTCCCCTGTTATACCGCTGATTTATAATAGATGTTAAAACGTAAACAAACAATAAAAAATCCATTGAAATGTTTTGGTAGTTATCATAGATAATCTATCTTTGCACTCGCATTTGAGAAAATATCGTCTCATATAATGCTAAAAACAAGAGCTTTGACATATTGGCCCATTCGTCTATCGGTTAGGACGCAAGATTTTCATTCTTGAAAGAGGGGTTCGATTCCCCTATGGGCTACTTATTTAATTGGATAATTGGAAGTTAAAATATTAAGATAGCTAAAGAAATGGCAAATCACAAATCTGCATTAAAAAGAATCAGACAGACTAACGCAAGGCGTTTACATAATAAATATTACGCAAAAACGGCAAGAAATGCGGTACGTAAACTACGCGCTACGGAAGAGAAAACCGAAGCTCAGGCTTTGTTTCCTAAAGTATGTTCTATGTTAGACAAACTTGCTAAGAAGAATATTATTCACAAAAACAAAGCTTCTAATTTAAAATCCAAGCTGGCAAAGCATGTGAGTGCGCTTGCATAAATGTAGAAGCTTATACATAAAGAGAGAAAACCGGGTCGTCTATCAGTCCCGGTTTTTTTGTTTCATGTGTTGCATCCCTGTGCATCTAAATAATTTTTAGTACCTTTGTTAGGGTTTACAAAACCCTTATAATAATTGATTTCAAACACATTAAATTATATGAGTGAAGTATCAAAAAACACTAACGGAAATTATTCCGCAGATAGCATTCAGGTTCTTGAAGGTTTAGAAGCCGTACGCAAAAGACCTGCCATGTATATCGGCGACATCAGCGAAAAAGGGTTGCATCACTTGGTGTATGAAGTGGTAGACAATTCTATCGACGAAGCGCTCGCCGGATATTGTACCAATATAGATGTTACGATAAACGAAGATAATTCCGTTACGGTGATAGACGATGGACGCGGTATACCGATAGATTTTCATGAGAAAGAAGGAAAATCAGCGCTCGAAGTTGTATTAACCGTTTTACATGCAGGAGGAAAATTTGACAAAGACAGTTATAAAGTTTCCGGAGGTTTACACGGAGTAGGCGTATCTTGCGTAAACGCGCTCTCTACTCTTTTGAGGGCCGAAGTACGCCGTAACGGTAAAGTCTATATGCAAGAATATTCTTGCGGCCATGCCAAGACCGAATTAAAAGTAATTGGAGAATCCGACAGCACAGGAACAACGATTACGTTCAAGCCCGACAGTTCTATTTTTACAGTAACCGAATATCGTTACGATATCCTGGCCACCCGCCTTCGCGAACTCGCTTTTTTAAATGCCGGAGTAACGCTTGTGTTAACAGACAAAAGAGCGGCAAAAGAAGATGGCGCAGATAAAACGGAAACCTTTCTTTCGGATGAAGGATTAAAGGAGTTTGTTCGCTATATAGACCATTCCAAAGAGAAACTTATCCCGGACGTTATTCATATTGTTACGGAGAAACAAGGTATTCCGGTTGAAGTGGCTATGACGTACAACACCTCTTACAACGAAAGCGTGTATTCATACGTAAACGACATCAACACAATTGAAGGAGGCACCCACCTTGCCGGTTTCCGGCGCGGGTTGACTCGTACATTGAAAAAATATGCGGAAGATTCCAAATTGCTTGAAAAAGCAAAAGTTGAGATTCAGGGCGACGACTTCCGCGAAGGATTAACGGCCGTTATCTCTATCAAAGTTGCCGAGCCTCAGTTTGAAGGACAGACAAAAACGAAATTAGGAAACAGCGAAGTGACCGGCGCCGTAGATCAGGCGGTAGGCGAAGCGCTGGGTTATTACCTGGAAGAGCATCCGAAAGAAGCTAAGATAATTGTAGATAAAGTTATTCTGGCAGCTCAAGCCCGTCAGGCTGCCCGTAAAGCAAGGGAGCTGGTGCAACGTAAATCGCCTATGGGCGGCGGAGGGCTTCCCGGTAAATTGGCCGACTGTTCGTCTAAAGTGGCTGAAGACTGCGAGTTATTCCTTGTGGAAGGAGACTCTGCCGGAGGTACGGCTAAGCAAGGGCGCGACCGGATGTTTCAGGCTATCCTTCCGTTGCGCGGTAAAATTCTGAACGTTGAGAAGGCGATGGAGCATAAAATTTTTGAAAGCGACGAAATACAGCATATTTTCAAGGCAATGGGCGTAAGTATCGGAACAGAAGACGATCCGAAAGAGCTCAACCTGAGTAAACTTCGCTATCATAAGATTATTATCATGACCGACGCCGACGTGGACGGCAGCCATATCGCCACCTTGATCCTGACGTTCTTCTTCCGCAGGATGCGTGCGTTAATTGATAATGGATATGTATATCTGGCAACGCCGCCTTTATATCTGTGCAAAAAAGGAAAAGCGGAAGAATATTGCTGGACAGATCAGCAACGGCAGGTGTTTATCGATAAATACGGAGGGGGTAGCGAAGCCGGCGTACATACGCAGCGCTACAAAGGTTTGGGAGAGATGAACGATCATCAACTTTGGGATACGACTATGAATCCTGAAAACCGGACATTAAAGCAAATCACCATCGAGAGCGCCGCAGAAGCCGACTTAATCTTCTCTATGCTAATGGGCGAGGAAGTAGCCCCGCGCCGCGATTTTATTGAAAAGAATGCGACGTATGCAAACATAGACGCATAACATGAGTACAAAAGCCCGCCATACGGATATAGCCGGCTTATACAGGGAGGTGGATGGTTTTTCGCGTGAAAAAGAGAAACGGCAACCTCCTTGTATAGGGATATCGGCCAACCGGAAAGACGGGCTTTCCTGTATTGCCGAAGCATATGTTCAATCCGTAGTAAAAGCCGGCGGAGCTCCCGTGTTAATCCCCGTAATTACGGATATCGAGGCGTTGACGGCTATTATAGACGGATTAGACGGGTTGATAATGAGCGGAGGAGGCGATATAAATCCGCTTTATTTAGGAGAAGAACCTGTTCCCCAGTTGCAAGACGCAGATTCTATCCGGGACGAATCCGATTTTATTATCCTCAGGCTGGCCTTTAACCGTCAGCTCCCTGTTATGGGTATTTGCAGGGGGCATCAGTTAATCAATGCAGCTTTTGGCGGGGGGCTTTACCAGGATATTTATGGGCAAAACAGCAGCAACAGGCTGCTGAAGCATAGCCAGGCTTTGGCGCGGGAATTGCCCTCTCACTCTGTCGCTTTGACGGAAAATACCAAACTGCACGCTATCGTAAAGAAAAAAGCGCTCCTTGTAAATTCATTCCATCATCAGGCTATAAGAGAAATAGCGCGGGAATTTATCCCCACGGCCTTTTCGCCCGACGGTATCAACGAAGGAATGGAGCATCCCGAATATGCCATCTTCAGCGTACAGTGGCATCCCGAAGCGATGGCTGCCCATGGCGACGAATGTATGCTGGACGTATTTAAGTATCATATAGAAAAAGCCCGGCGGTTTCGGCAGGCAAAAGAGATTCATCAAAACAGTATTATTATAGACTCGCATGCGGATACCCCCATGCTGTTTCCCGGTTCTTTTAATTTGGGCGAAAAAGAGGGGGGGAAGGTAAACCTGCCGTATATGGAAGAAGGAAGGGTAGACGCCGTCTTTATGGCGGCCTATATCCCGCAGGGAGAACGGGATGGCGCGTCGCTGCCGGCCGCTGCCGGATATGCCGTAGAACGCCTGGAGCAAGTGAAGCGACAGGAACGCTTACATCCGGAACGTATGGCGATTGCTTACGGCCCCGGCGATCCGGCCCGGCTAAAACGCCAGCATAAAAAGGCGCTCTTTTTAGGGATAGAAAACGGCTATGCTATTGGCAAAGACCTATCCAACCTTGCGCGCTTTAAAGAGATGGGCGTGTCTTACATCACGCTCTGCCACAATGGAAGCAATGATATTTGCGATTCGGCAAAAGGCTTGCCCGAATGGGGTGGCCTTAGTCCGTTTGGAAAAGAAGTAGTTAAGGAAATGAACCGGCTGGGGATTATGATTGATATATCTCATGCAGCCGAAAGCGCTTTCTTTGACGTTCTGGCCGAAAGCGCCGCCCCTGTTATTGCATCGCACGCGGCGGCAAGAGCGCTTTGCGACCATCCGCGTAATTTATCCGACAGGCAGATCAGGGCGCTGGCCGAAAAGGGCGGCGTAGTTCAGGTATGTCTTTACAAAGGATTTATCTGCAAAGAAGAAGAAAAAGCGTCGGTAAGCCACGCCGTCCGCCATATAGACCATATTGTTGCATTAGCCGGAATAGATCATGTGGGTATCGGTTCCGACTTTGACGGCGGCGGCGAGCTTATCGGGTGCAGAGCCTGCAATGAACTGATCAATCTAACCGTCCGCTTACTTGAAGCAGGATATGGCCGGCGGGAGATAGCTAAAATATGGGGCGGCAATTTATTGCGCGTGATGAGCGCCGTGCAGGCCGGCAGGCGTTAACCCTTCCGGCCCCATTCGCCGGCAAAGGTATCAAGCTCTTCATACCATTCCGCCCCGAATTTGCGGATAAGAGGTTCGCGCAGGAATTTATACAGAGGCAAGCCTTCCTTCCGGCCCAGCGCCTCGCCGAATCGGCAAATCTTCCAGCGATGATAGTTTACAGCCCGAAAGGTATCGTACCGTGAAACGCGGATGGGATATAAATGGCACGAAATCGGTTTTTGAACCGTAGTACGTCCTTCGCGGTACGCTTTTTCAATCGCGCATTTGCAAACGCCCTGCCCGTCGTAACAGGTAAAAATGCAATCTCTGTCTCCCACGATAGAAACCACATCCTCCCCGTCCGGGTCTATGTAAGCAACCCCCTGCTTCCTCACCACATCCTGCGCCTGCCGGGAAAGGTCGTCCCAAACCGCAGGTATTACGTCGCGCAGCGCCGCCAGCTCCTCTTTTTCCAGCGGAGCCCCCGACGCCGCCTCTACAAAACAGCAAGCCCCCTTACACGCGGAAAGATCGCATAGAAACATGCGCTCTATCACGTCAAAACTAACCAATGTATCGCCTATTAAAATCATACGTCCAACAGCGTTTCATACCGCCAGCCTTTACCCAATCAGGCTGCGCCCTGTCATCTCGGCCGGCTGAGGCAATCCCATAATATAAAGAAGCGAGGGCGCTACATCGGCCAATATACCATCTTCTACCCGCGCCTTTGTATCGGCCGTTACGTATACAAACGGAACAGGGTTTAACGAGTGCGCCGTGTTAGGACTGCCATCGGCATTCAAGGCATGGTCGGCATTCCCGTGATCGGCTATGATAATCGTTTCATAGCCGTTTGCTTTGGCCGCCTCCACCGTATCCCTCAAACAAGCGTCTACGGCCTCCACCGCTTTTTCAATAGCCCGGTATACCCCCGTATGCCCTACCATATCGCCATTGGCATAGTTACACACAATAAAATCATACCCGCCGGCCCGTATCGCTTCCGTTAACTTATCCCTCGCTTCACAGGCGCTCATTTCGGGCTTCAGGTCATACGTAGCCACCTTGGGCGAAGGTATCAGTATGCGCGTTTCGCCCCTGAACGGCTCTTCGCGCCCGCCGTTAAAAAAGAACGTTACATGCGCGTACTTCTCCGTTTCGGCTATATGGAGCTGCGTTTTCCCCTGCTCCTGCAAATACTCGCCCAGCGTATTCGACACATTATCTTTGTCAAAAAGAATATGCAGCCCCGTAAAAGCGGCGTCGTAAGGCGTCATGGTAAAAAACTGAAGGCCGGGAATCCTCATCATCCCCTCCTCCGGCATATCCTGCTGCGTAAGCGCAACGGTCAGCTCCCTGGCGCGGTCGTTCCTGAAATTAAAGAAAATCACCACATCTCCTTCTTGAATCACGCCCGCCGGCCTGCCGTTTTCCACATGCACAACCGGCCTGACAAACTCGTCCGTCACCCCTTCGGCATACGATTCCTCCATGGCCTCCGTCATGCACTCCGCCGCCTTCCCCTGTCCCAGCGTCAACAGGCAGTACGCTTCCCTCACCCGCTCCCAGCGCTTATCGCGGTCCATCGCATAATAACGCCCGATAATAGAAGCAATCTTCCCCCCGTTCGTCTTCAAATGGCTCTCCAGCCGCTCTATATACCCCTTGCCGCTTTTCGGGTCGGTATCGCGCCCGTCCATAAAGCAATGCACAAACGACTTGGCAATGCCGTATACGCCCGCCAGATCCGTCAACTTAAACAAATGCTCCAGCGAACTGTGCACACCCCCGTCGGAAACCAGTCCCAAAAAATGAATCGCCCTGTTATTCTCTTTCGCATAACCAAAAGCGCGTTTAATCTCCGGATTCTCCCTAATCGAGTTATCGCGGCAAGCCCTGTTTATCTTCACCAAATCCTGATAAACCACCCGTCCGGCGCCAATGTTAAGATGCCCCACTTCCGAGTTACCCATCTGCCCCTCCGGCAAGCCCACATCTTCGCCCGAAGCCTGCAGCCGCGAGTGGGGATACGTCCGCATCAAATAATCCCAATACGGAGTAGCCGTCTGATAAATCACATCACCCTTACCCCTGTCGCCAATCCCCCAGCCATCACAAATAATTAACAGCGCTTTCTTGCTCATAACACCTTTGTTTTATACACATTATACAATACATTCAAAAACCGGCTGCAAAAATAGATAAAAAAACCGCCCCAATTGAATGGAGAATGGAGAATTGAGAATGGATAATAAAAATAAATCGGACGAAAAAAAAAGGCACGTCAATCATTCTCCCCATGCCAGAAGCCTCTGCCCCCTTTGCAAATTCTCCATTCAGCCTTCAGCCTTTTTAATTCTTCATTCTTAATTTTTAATTTAATTTGGGCGCGTCCCCCGCAAGGGGGAATGAAGAATGCAGAATTAAAAATTAAAAATTAAAATAAATCGAACGAAAAAAAGGCACGTCAATCATTCTACCCATGCAAGAAGCCTCTGATCCATTTGCTAATTCTTCATTCTTAATTTTTAATTCTTCATTTAATTTGGGCGCGTCCCCCGCACGGCAATGTCACTAATATAGTACATATATCACTTGTATTTTTGATACTTACCTTTTTTAGTAATCCTTGTGAAATGTCTTTTTTTATTCCGTTTGGGAATTGTTTGCCGGCTTATTTGCACTGACAGATTTTCGAGGTCTTCCCGTAGAGACTTTGCAGAATACTCTGCCTCTCCTGTCAAGAAAAACACGGCGATCAGTCTGAGCGCACTTTTGAAAGATATGGCTTTCGGGGGGAAAAGCGGCTTTTTCAGCCGACTTTGCTATGATTTTTCGTACCATATTATATGC
>JAIRYL010000055.1 GCA_031267775.1 Tannerellaceae bacterium | reverse complement strand
TGCCGCTTCCGGATACGCCGGTAACGCATAAGAAAAGTCCTAAAGGAAAAGAAACGGTTACTTTTTTCAGGTTATTTCCGGTGGCTTCTTTAAGCGTAATAAACGTGCCGGCGCCTTTTCTGCGTTCGGCGGGGACGGCTATTTTCATCTTTCCGTTCAGGTAGGCCGAGGTTAGCGTATCGGCTTTCATCATTTCGGCGGGAGCGCCGGCAAAAACAATTTCGCCGCCCAGCCGTCCGGCTCTGGGGCCTAAATCGATCACGTAATCGGCGCTCAGCATCATTTCTTTGTCGTGTTCTACCACGATAACCGAATTACCGGTATCCCGTAACTGTTTCAGCGAACGGATAAGCCGGATATTGTCTCGCTGGTGCAAGCCGATGCTAGGCTCGTCGAGTATATAAAGTACGTTTACCAGTTGACTTCCAATTTGAGTAGCCAGCCGGATGCGCTGACTTTCTCCGCCCGACAGGGTGGCCGACGCGCGGTTTAACGAGAGATAGTCCAGCCCCACGTCTAATAAAAATCGGAGGCGCGAACGGATTTCTTTCACTATTTCTACGGCAATTATCCGTTGCCGGGTATCCATCTGGAGGTCTACGCCGTCCAGCCATTCATACAGTTGGGATATATCCATGGCCGATACCTCGGCAATGTTTTTTCCGGCTATTATATAATGTAAGGATTCCCTATTCAGGCGCTGGCCGTTACATTCCGGACAAACAGACGTTTTGATAAACTGCTCCGCCCATTTTTGCGCCGAAGCCGAGGCTTCGCTTTCCTGCTGCATCAGAATATATTTGGCCACCCCTTCGTACGAAAGGAAGTAATTAGAATTTCCCAACGATTCATTTTTGATTTGCAAATGTTCGTCTGTTCCGTTCATAATTTCGTCTATCGCTTCGGCGGGAATATCTTTTACCGGCGTTTTTACCGTTACGCCGTGTTTTTCGCAAATAGCTTCGATCTGCCAGAAAATGAGTGAATTTTTATATTTGCCTAAGGCCGTAATGCCGCCGTTATAGATGCTTAACGAAGGATTCGGCACAATTTTTTCCAGATCAAGCAGGTTCACCTGTCCTAATCCTTTGCATTTGGGACAAGCCCCCTGGGGCGAATTAAATGAAAAATTATGCGGCGCCGGCTCGTTGTACGACAATCCTGTCCGGGGGTCCATCAGCCGGCGACTGTAATGGCGCATTTCGTTTGTCGCTACATCCAGAATCATCACCAGGCCATCCCCCTGTTTCATGGCAATTCTCAGGCTCTCCTTCAGGCGCCGCTCATCCGCGGGCGATACCTCCAGTTTGTCTATAACCACCTCTATACTGTGCATCTTGTAGCGGTCGAGCTTCATGCCATGAAATATTTCCCTCAGTTCGCCGTCTACGCGTACATGCAGATATCCCTTTTTCCGTATCTGTTCAAACAATTCTTTATAATGCCCTTTTCTGTTTCGTACCAGCGGGGCCAGGATATATGTTTTTTTCCCCTGATATTTTTCAAGGATCAACTGCAAAACCTGTTCTTCGGAATATTTCACCATTTTTTCTCCCGTCAGGTAGGAGCGAGCTTCTCCGGCCCGGGCATACAGCAAACGGAAAAAGTCGTACACTTCGGTCGTAGTGCCTACGGTAGAACGCGGGTTTCGATTCGTCGTTTTCTGTTCGATCGAAATAACAGGGCTCAGGCCGGTAATCCTGTCTACATCCGGGCGATCCATATTGCCCAGAAAGTGGCGCGCATAGGCCGAAAAGGTTTCTATGTAACGGCGCTGCCCTTCGGCAAAGATTGTATCGAAAGCCAGCGACGATTTGCCGCTTCCGCTCATGCCGGTAATAACGGTCAGTTTATTACGCGGAACCTCTACATCTATATTTTTCAGGTTATGAACGCGCGCTCCCCATACGGATATGAGGCCGCCTTCCCATGCTTGTTTGTCTTTTATCATTTTATGTGCCTGCGGGAGACTTTTGCCCGGAGCGAGTTGCAAAGTTACGATATTTTTTCTTTTTTTTAAATGTAGCCCTTCGGATAACAGAAAACAGTACTACTTGCGGATGACGACGCCGCCGGCCAACGGGCGATGAACAAACCCCTATTCTTTTATCCTTAAATAAGGAATTACCAGAAAAGCCGGCAGGCAGCAAAGCATCACCCACAGGAAAAAATACGGATACCCTGTCATTTCCTGTATCCACCCGGAAAGCATGCCCGGCGCCATCATGCCCAGCGCCATGAAACCAGTACAAATGGCGTAATGCGACGTTTTGTACGGGCCGTCCGAAAAAAGCATCAGAAACATGGTGTAGGCGGTAAAGCCAAAGCCGTAGCCAAACTGTTCAACGCCTACGCAGGCATTTATTATAAATATATTATGCGGCAAAGCGCAAGCCATGTACAGGTAAACCAGATTAGGTAGCGAAATGGCTAGCGCCATAGGCCAAATCCATTTCTTCAAGCCGTCTTTCGCCAGGGCTACGCCGCCCAGCACGCCGCCCAGCAGCAGCGATATAACGCCTACCGTGCCATACGTAAATCCTACCTGAGCCGTTTCCAGCGCCAGGCCTCCGGCTTGGGATTTATCCAGCAAAAAGGGCGAAGACAGTTTAACCAGTTGCGATTCGCCCAGCCGATACGTCAGCATAAACAGCAGCGCCGCGCCAATGCCTTTCTTTTGGGAGAAGCTGACGATAGTTTTGCCAAATTCCGCCAGGATAGTTTGCGGCGTAACGCCGGCGCGCCGGACGTCGGAAGCCGGACGGGGCAGGATGAATTTATGCCACAGCGAAAGCCCCGTAAACAGGCCGGCCAGGATAAAAAACACGATGCTCCAGGCAAAAGGTATGCGTCCGGTCGTTTTTTCAAGTAAACCGGCCAGCATCACCAGCAAACCCTGTCCGGTAAGCATCGCTATCCGGTAAAACGTATTGCGGATTCCTATAAAGAACGCCTGGTCTTCTTTAGGCAAACTTAGCATATAAAACCCGTCGGCCGCTATATCGTGCGTGGCCGAGCTAAAAGCCATCAGCCAAAAAAAAGCAAGCGTCAACTGAAAAAAGAACTCCGTCGGAACGGTAAACGCTATACCGGCCATGCCTGCTCCCGTCAGCAACTGCATGGCATACACCCACCAGCGTTTGGTTTTTATCAGGTCTACAAACGGGCTCCACAGCGGTTTTATCACCCAGGGCAGGTAAAGCCAACTGGTATAAAAGGCGATGCTGGCGTTTGAAATATCGAGTTTTTTATACATAATGACAGAGATTGTCATTACGGCAATATAAGGCAGTCCTTCGGCAAAATACAGCGAAGGAATCCAGCTCCAGGGCGTACGTTTATTCATGGTTGTATCGTAAACGTATCGGCGTCTTCCCAAACGGGGAATTTAGCGCGCAAATCGGTCAATTCTTCTTTCGACAAAACGCAGGTGCGGATTATTTCTTCCCGCTTGCCGGCGTCGGCCAGTTTTTTGCCTTTAGGCGCGTATACCATCGAGTCGCCACGGTAGATAAAGCCCTTTCCGTCTATACCCACGCGGTTTACGCCGCATACGTAGGCCATATTTTCAATCGCCCTTGCCTGCAAAAGCGAGCGCCAAACCTTTTTGCGCGTTTCCGGCCAGTTGGCCACGTAAATAAGCAGGTCGTACCCGTTGTTTATGTTCCGGCTCCACGCGGGAAAGCGCAAATCATAGCATACTTGCAGGCAAATATTCCAGCCTTTGTAAGAAGCTACGGTACGGTTTGCGCCGGCAGTAAAATGTTTATCTTCTTCTCCCATGCGAAACAGATGCCGCTTGTCATAATAAAAAGCTTCGCCTTCGGGCGTGATAAAGAAAGCGCGGTTGTAACAGTTTCCGTTTTCTTTTGCAATAAAACTTCCCGCTACGGCCAGTTTATATTTTTCAGCCCAGCCTTTAATCGTTGACACTGTTTTACCGTCCATTGTATCAGCCAGTTTCTCTACATTCATAGAAAATCCCGTAGTAAATGTTTCCGGCAATACGGCTACATCCGTTTTTCCTTTTACCCGGCGAAGCAATTCGCCGTAATAGCCCAGGTTTTCATCTCTGTCCTCCCATATAATATGAGACTGAATCATACTTATACGCAAACTGTCAGCCATAATTTTTAAATATTTAAGGTTACTAATCTGAATTATGCTTTCATAAAATTGGCCGGATGCCGCGCCGTTACGCCGTTATAATAAGAACGAATCCGTTCCATATCGGCGTCGGCGTCTCCCGTAGGATAAAAAAGAGTTTTAACGCCCACCTCTTTTTCCCTGTAATCAATGTAGGCCAGCAGAATGGGCACGTTGGCTTTTTGCGCGATAAAGTAAAAGCCCCTTTTCCATTCCGGCGTTTTCTTCCGGGTACCTTCCGGCGTTATGGCCAGGTGAAAAATATCCCGCCTTACAAATTCGGCGGCCATCTGGTCGGTAACCGACGTTTGTTTGCTCCTGTCCACCGGAATTCCTCCCATCTGCCCGAAAATCAGGTTGAAAGGAAAAACAAACCATTCTTTTTTTATCAAAAAACAGGCGATCCGGCCGATCGACGCATAAAAAAATTTCCCTATCACAAAATCCCAGTTACTGGTATGGGGAGCCACGCAAATCACGCATTTGGGCACATAATCGTCCAGCGGCCCTATTTTCCAGCCGGCTATGCGGAGGAGCCATTTACAAGCAAACTTCCTCACGCGGCTACTCCTTGATATAAAGTTTCCGCCTTTTGCGCGCCGGCGTTCGTTTCCGCTGTTCTTCCTTTAGTCATATCGTCTATTTTTTAATATGGCACACTGTTTAGTTGGCGCAAAGCTACAAATTTTCTTCAGACAGGAGCGGTTAAACGGATACATTCTTCCATTCGGGCGTCGGCGGCCGTTTTAGCGAAAGAAATCTGCCTGAAAATTTGCAGGGAATATTTCCTTCGGAGAAATTTCTTCACGCGACCGGCAGGGAATATTTCCTTCGGAGAAATTTCTTCACACGACCGGTGTGGAATATTTCCTTCGGAGAAATTTTCTCTCATAACTTACAGGGAATATTTTCGCCTGATAAATACCCTCGCGCCATCAACAGAAAAGAGCATCGGGAGGAAAAACGATACGATAACGAGGCGGCGTTTTTCCGTATCGTTTCGCGCATTAGCCTGGCCTGAAAGGGGCTGCCAGCGCCGTTTTCGGCGTTTCGGCGGCGCTTATTTTTATTATAGTATCATTTTATTCAATTAAAATCTATTATTTATAAACAAAGTTTTGACAGTATTTCTATCTTTGCAAGCTCAAAAACCCAAATAAGTAACTTTAATCAATTGTATGGAGTACGAGAACGGTATGATAGATTATATATTTGAAAGTAGCTGGGAAGTATGTAATAAAGTAGGCGGCATCTATACCGTACTTTCTACCAAAGCGCGAACATTAGAGAAAATTTATCCTGACAGAATAGTATTTATAGGCCCGGACGTATGGAAGGACGCCAAGGCGCCGGACTTTGTGGAAGACAAAGATTTATTTGCCGACTGGAAAAAACAGGCCGAACAAACGGATGGCCTCGTCCTGAAAATCGGGCGCTGGGATATTCCCGGAAAGCCCTTTGTCATACTGGTGGATTTCACGCCTTTTTCCGACGAAAAAAACGGGTTATACTATGCCATGTGGGATCGCTTCCAGGTAAATTCCCTGCAGGCGTATGGCGATTACGACGAATCCTGTCTGTTTGCCTACGCGGCGGGAAAGGTGATAGAGAGCTTCTATCATTTCTACAAACTGGACGGTAAAAAGGTTATCGCCCTGTTTAACGAGTGGATGCTGGGAATGGGCGCTTTGTACATAAAGCAAACGCTTCCCGCGGTAGCCACCGTCTTTACTACCCACGCTACCTCCGTCGGACGCTCTATCGCCGGCAACGACAAGCCGCTCTATTCGCATCTGGACGAGTACCGGGGCGACGCCATGGCTGCAGAACTGAATATGCAGGCTAAGCATTCGCTGGAAAAACAGGCGGCGGCGCATGCCGACTGCTTTACCACCGTGAGCGATATTACAGCCCTGGAATGCCGGCAGTTGCTTGAAAAATCGCCCGACGTCGTCACCCCCAACGGTTTTGAACCCGATTTCGTACCCGAAGGCGCCCGCTATGCCCTGAAAAGGGAAGAAGCCCGCCATACGCTGATCAATATGGCCGAAAAGCTGCTGGGTACGCCCCTGCATCCCGGCGCGCTGCTGGTTTCTATCAGCGGACGATACGAATATCATAATAAAGGTATAGACGTTTTTATCGAAGCGATGGATAAGCTTCGCACGTCCGGCGAGCTGCAGCGCGACGTTGTAGCTTTTATCATGACTCCTGCGTGGGTGCGCGGCGTGCGCGCCGACCTGCAAACGGCTCTTGAACACGATATTTGCACCACCGCGCCCATGCAAACGCCCTTCTGCACTCATTGGCTCCACCGGCAGGGGAGCGACAAGGTGTTGACCTGTATTGCGCAGAAAGGCTTTACCAACAATGCGTCGGAACGAATAAAAATAATCTTTGTTCCCTGCTACCTGGACGGTAAAGACGGGATATTAAATAAATCGTATTACGATTTGCTGACAGGCATGGATGCTACCGTTTACCCTTCTTACTACGAGCCGTGGGGATATACTCCGCTCGAAAGCATTGCCTTTGGCGTCCCTACTGTTACCACCAATCTGGCCGGTTTTGGCTTGTGGGCGCGGCAGGAAGGCGCCGGACGCTGCATCACGCAGGGCGTACAGGTTATAGACAGAACCGATTCTAATTATTTTGAAGTAGCCGACGCTATCGGGCAAGCCGTCTTAACGCTATCCCGCGAAAAAAAAGCCGGCTTGCAAGCTATCCGAAATAGCTGCTTCAAACTTGCTTCGCAGGCCGAATGGGGCAAATTTATCGCTTTCTACCGGCAGGCTTTTGATATCGCGCTACGGAACAAGGCAAAAAGAATCGGGTAAATAAACCTTCTTTTACGAAGATAACCCTATCTTTGCTCCCCTGTAAAAAAATGGAATTTGAAAACATATAAATCTTCATAGAATGAAAATTAAGGCAAACAATTCAAACAACCCGATTTGGAAGGAAATTTATTCGCATGCGTCGCTCCCCAAAGACCTGGCGCAACTGGAAGAAATGGCGCATAATTTATGGTGGGTGTGGAATCACGAAGGGGCCAAATTATTTGGGAAGTTGGATAAAGAACTTTGGAAATCGACAGAAGGCAATCCGGTGCTCATGCTCCAGCGCTTATCCGTTAAGCGGATGGACGAAATAATCAAGGATAAAGACCTGATGGACGAAATAAACGATACCTATACGCTTTTCAGGAAATATATAGACGTAATACCGGACGCCTCCAAACCATCGGTAGCTTATTTCAGTATGGAATACGGACTTACCAATGTGCTGAAGATTTATTCCGGCGGTTTGGGCATACTGGCCGGCGATTACCTCAAGGAGGCAAGCGACAGTAATATTGATCTCACGGGGGTGGGATTTCTTTACCGCTATGGCTATTTCACCCAGTCGCTGTCGGTGGAAGGGCAGCAGGTAGCTAATTATGAACCGCAGAATTTTGCTTCCCTGCCCTTAACGCAGGTGATGAATGCAAGCGGCGAGCCTCTCATGCTTCAAGTTCCCTATCCCGGAAGAACCGTGTTTGTCCACCTCTGGAAAGTGGCCGTCGGACGCATCTCTTTGTACCTGATGGATACGGATATTCCCGAAAACAGCGAGTGGGATCGCTCCATTACCCATCAATTATACGGCGGCGACTGGGAAAACAGGATGAAGCAGGAGTACCTTTTGGGTATCGGCGGCATTCTGGCGCTAAAGAAGCTGGGAATAAAGAAGCAGATATATCATTGCAACGAAGGGCATGCCGCCTTAATTAACGCGCAGCGGCTGGTAGATTATATACAGGGAAGCGGATTGTCGTTTAACGAGGCGCTGGAAGTGGTACGTTCGTCGGCTTTATACACCGTGCATACGCCGGTTCCTGCGGGGCACGATTATTTTGAAGAGGGATTATTCGGGCGTTATATGGGCGAATTTCCGGCCAAATTGGGTATTAGCTGGGATGATTTTATCGATATGGGACGCGAAGAACCCGGCACAAGCGAAAAATTCTCGATGAGCGTATTCGCGCTCAATACCTGCCAGGAGGCCAATGGCGTAAGCTGGCTGCACGGAAAAGTATCGCAACGAATGTTTTCCCCTATCTGGAAAGGTTATTTCCCCAGCGAATCGCACGTAGGCTGGGTTACAAACGGCGTGCACATGCCAACATGGGCGGCTACGGAATGGAAACGTTTCTATACCAGCCATTTTGCGCCCGGATTTATGACCGACCAGGCTAATAAAACCTATTGGGAAGCTATCCAGCGCGTCTCTTGCGAAGAAATATGGAACATCCGCAAAGCGCTCAAACAAAAACTTGTCGATTATATCAAGATACAGTTCAGCGACAACTGGCTGAAGAATCAGGGAGACCCTTCCAAAGTGGTATCTATCCTGGATAAAATCAATCCAAACGCTTTACTGATCGGTTTTGGACGGCGGTTTGCTACGTACAAGCGCGCGCACCTGCTGTTTACCGATTTAGACCGTTTGGCCAAGATAATCAATAACGAAAAATATCCTATCCAGTTTATCTATACCGGAAAAGCGCATCCGGCCGATGGCGGCGGACAGGGCTTGATTAAGTATATTGTCGAAATTTCCCGTCGCCCGGAATTTCTGGGCAAAATTATTTTTCTCGAAAACTACGATATGAGTCTGGCGCGCCGCCTGATATCCGGCGTAGACGTATGGTTTAACACCCCGACGCGCCCGTTGGAAGCCTCCGGAACATCCGGCGAAAAGGCCGAGATGAATGGCGTGCTTAATTTTTCCGTCTTAGACGGCTGGTGGTACGAAGGTTATAGGGAAGGCGCCGGATGGGCGCTAACCGCCAAACGTACATACGAAAACCAGCAGTATCAAGACCAGTTAGACGCGGCGACTATTTATCACATACTGGAAAACAAAATTATTCCGCTTTACTATGCCAAAAATAGCGAGGGATATTCGCCCGAGTGGATACAATATATCAAAAATTCTATCTCGCAGATTGCTCCCGACTATACCATGAGGCGCATGCTGGACGATTATATAAATCGTTTCTATAACAAACTGGCTACCCGCTCGTTTCGCCTGAAAGAAAATAATTTTGCAAAAGCAAAGGAAATAGCCGCCTGGAAGGAGGAGGTAGCTTCGCATTGGGACAGTTTTCAGGTAGAATCGTTTACGTTAGACCAGGATCTGAGCAAAAATCCGTCGATTGTAGGAAATGAATATACCTACCGGCTGGTTATCGACCGGAAAGAGCTTCAAGGCATGGTAGGCGTTGATATGGTGGTAACCAAAGATAATCCCGAAACAAACACGCTGGATTTATACGACGTTTATCCCTTTATTCTCAAAAGAGAAGAAGGTTCCAGACTTTATTTCGAGCTGAAAGTTTCAGCCCCCGAAGCCGGCCTCCATAAGATAGGTTTTCGCGTTCACCCGGTAAACAAAGAACTCCCGCATCGCATGGATTTTGCCTACGTGCGGTGGATTTCAATGTAATAAGCTCGGTAACTCATAAAGGATGTGTCGGCGGCGATACATCCTTTTGTATGTCGCTCCCGTCAAAACAAAGGGGAAGCAAAGACGCGGCGCTTTCCGCCATATAAATTTGTTTTCTGCCGCATAACAATATTTTTACCGGAGATCGATAGCGTTTTTCCACTTCAAGCAATACCTGCCTGCAAGCGCCGCAGGGCGTTATCATGTCAACCTGTTTCCCATTCGTTACGGCTGCTATGGCAAGGGCCAGAACCGCAGAATCGGGGTATTGGGCGTTAGCGGAAAACAAAGCTACCCGTTCGGCGCATAAACCGGAAGGATAAGCGGCATTTTCCTGATTACTGCCCGCCATAATCTTCCCATTCTTCAATAACACGGCCGCTCCCACGTTAAAACGCGAATAAGGAGCATACGCATTAGCGGTGGCGTCAATAGCCGATTCAATTAACTCCTTATATATTTCCGGCGCTTCCGCAACAGGAAACGCCCGTATTTTTGTTTCAAAAATCAATTCCTTCATCGCATGTAATTTAGTATGTACAGGCAAATATACGTATATTAGAACAATCCGTAAAAAATACGCCATGCCATACAATGAAAACGTACGCCTGTAACTAAAAAAGGAACGCCCGCAAACGGACGCCCCTCTTATAAGTTGTTTACAAGGAAAAAATCAAGCTTCCCCTGCTAATTTTACAATAGATACGAAAGATCTGTTTTCTTTTCCTTTACGGAATTTCACTTCGCCGTCGATCAGGGCATACAATGTATGATCTTTACCGATACCCACATTTTCGCCGGGATGATGAACCGTGCCTCTTTGACGCACCAGGATATTACCCGCTTTAGCAAATTCTCCGCCAAAAAGCTTAACGCCAAGTCGTTTACTTTCGGATTCACGACCGTTCTTTGAACTACCTACGCCTTTTTTATGTGCCATTTTCTTACTACTTTCTTAAACGTTACGCAACAACTTCTTTAATTCTCACTTCGGTAAACTGCTGGCGATGACCATTCAGCTTACGGTGTCCTTTTCTTCTTTTCTTTTTAAACACCAATACTTTGTCGCCTTTCACCAGGGGCGAAACCACTTCGCAAATCACTTTTGCGCCTTCAATTGTTGGAACGCCTACCGTTACGGCTCCATCGTTGTCTGCCAGCAATACTTTATCAAATTCAACAGAGGCGCCGCCTTCTACATGGGGAATGTGGTGAACGAATAACTTTTTGCCTTCTTCAGCTTTGAATTGCTGTCCGTTAATTTCTACAATTACGTACATCTGTTTTTAAATTAATTAACAGGTTATTTTCCGGGGGTGGACTGTTTATTATCTCTGCGTCACTTATTTACCCTTTAGGAATCAGAGCGCAAAAATACGGCTTCTTTATTTTATATGCAAGTATTTCTCCCGGTATTTTCAGTATCATGGGTAGCAGGTTATTTTGATTAACAGATTCTTTTGTCTACTTTTACGCCGAAAAAAAACGATAAGATTTTATATCATGAGGAATAAGTTATCCCCTCTTATCTTTGTCTTTACAGGCCTGTGCATCCTGGCGGTTTCCTGCGCCAAAGAAGAAGGCGCCGTCCTTGCCGGTATGGACAGGCCTGCGTTTAACGACGCTCTTATTCTTACGGCCTCTGCAAAAACGGCGGGCTTGTTCAGCAATATGTCGTTCGATATACAAACGGATCAGAAAAATAACGAGAAAGGCGGGCTTGCTTACTATCTGGGCGAACGTTTGGATTCCGTTGTATGGCTACTCCCGGATATCTTTCATCAAGTATATGCAGGATACCGTATGCCGATCCGTTTGGAACAAAGTTTTTATTTACCCGGAAAATATGAAGCTAAAGTAGTAGCCTATAGAGATAGCCTGGTTGTTGGCCGCGATTCTGTAAGCGTGAACGTAGCGCTTACCGGCGATTTCCTCGGTATAAACTGGGATAGTGAAGAAGAACCGGCGTCGAGGTCTTTTGACTTTGTTTCATTAGACAAAGGTTTTACCCTCGCCCTTTTCCATTCAATTTCCGAAACCCCTTACATGCTGGTATCATACAAAGTAAACGAGTATCGGGGTAGAAACAAATATAAGGAAGAAATAGCCGCTACCCGTTCATTCTTATACAATTACATGACCGCTTTATATGGCGAAAGCATAGCCGGTTATGAAGGAGAAGACGTAGCGCAGTCTACGTTGGCAGACGAATATGCGGCAAGATTTAAGAATACGTTAAACGGTTTTGTTACAGACAGCGTTCCTTATTACCCGTTAGCGCTTTGGGAAACGCCGGCCAGTCATATTGCATTAATAGGCTCTGCCCCTCCAACCTCCGGCGAGATTTCCGTATCTTATTACAAAATAATAGCCGAGCCGGTACGAATATCTATGTAAATGCTTATCTTTAGCCTGTTTTTTCAATGGAATAATAACAATAACAAAAACTGCATCTAATAAAAATGTTATGAACAATATCTTATACTTATTAATAGGAACCTATACGATGGGATTGAGCGCAGGTATATATGTCTATAAATTTAATACGGAAACAGGCGTTTCGGAATATGTCAGCGTGGTAGAAACGGATAATCCATCGTATCTGGATATGACGGACGATGGTAAATTTGTGTATGCCGTTGGCGAAAATGATAACGAAAAAGCTGTTGCTTACGCCCTCTCTTTTGATAAGGAACAGGGTAAGCTGACGTTGCTGAATAGCGAACGTACATACGCGGCGTCGCCGTGTAATATAGTAATAGATAAAAGCCGGAAACATGTAGTAACAGCCAATTATAGCGGCGGAAGCGTGACGGCATTTTCTGTTGACGCTGACGGAAAACTTGCCGCAAACCCGCAATTGATCCTCTTTGAAGGGAATGGTACGGATACGGTACGACAGGAAATGCCGCATTTGCACTGTGTGAAATTTT
>JAIRYL010000051.1 GCA_031267775.1 Tannerellaceae bacterium | reverse complement strand
GCCGAGCCGCCAACGGCGGCGAAGCGTAAACAGACCTGTTATGTGCAGTTTTGGCGTATTCCATTATTTTTTATTCATAATATTTTATATATTCTTCTTTAATATTCATTGGTATATTTCCCGGTCTTATTATACCATTAATAAAACCGTCAATACTTATTTCTTCCAAACCACATTCATTATCATAAAGATATTTTTGATTAATAAATGGAGAAGGATGTTCAAAACTTCCAATTAATTCATAATCCATTCCTTTTTTGGTCGTATCCACAATTTGTTTTATTTCTTTGATTGTTTTTTTAAAATGCTTTACAATATAATCGCCGAACATATTATATACGATATTTGCATAATCAATTGATTTTGTATTTTCATCTAATTCTGTAGAACAGCAATCAATATGAATTTTAAAATACTTTTTTCCATTGTTTTCCTTATTAATTTCCATTGAAGCATATTTTGTCGTATCTGTATTATATGGTGATTTATATGGAAAATAATATCTATGCCGCTTTATATCATATGTATCAAATGCCAAAACAACATTATAATTTTCTATTTCATTAATATTGTAGGGGATAAATATATTTTGAGTAATATATTCAAAAATATACTCACTTATTCTATAATCAACACGAGGGCGTTTATATAATAATTCAAAATTTATATTTACAGGCCACCATCTTATTATTTTAACCATTTTCATTTGCCGTCCTTTTTATTTTATACTATTTTTTTACTTTATTCGTCAAGTCTTTTTTCGTTATATTCTTCAACCACCCTTTAGCCAAAATTGCACATAACTCATAAATAGACGAACTTCGCATCATCAGCCTAAAATTTAGTCAAAATATTTATTATAAGTATTTTACGCATTTTTCTACATAAAAAAACGAACTTTTACAGGTCATCCAGCGGACTTTTTATTTTTTCAAGTCTTTTTGCGCTACCCGTACATTATCAGTGTAGTTTTTCACGTCCCAAAACCTGCTCGAAGTAAAACTTTACAGCGTTGATGCGGCAATGTTTTTTCAGAACATACAAAAGCTATGCAAACTCGTAATAGTAAGTCCGTTGCGTATTCCGACTGTAGCTTTTTAGCAACAGTTTTTCTCTAAGCGCATCAAGCGCCGGCTGACTCGCATCGTTCACTTGCGGCAGCTTTGGCTTCAACGGTCTTTTCGACTTGATTTATTTTTAATATTTTTGTCCACCTCAGTCCCTGTTTTTCTGTAAAATCAGTATAAAATGCTGTTTTCTATATCCTAAAAAGTCTTGACAAAACAAAAATAGGGTCTATAACGATACCATTATTAATACTCCGCACAGAACCTCTGGCATCTGGCCTTGCCTGCAAACCCTTTACTTTGAGGACGGTTTGCTGTTATCCCGTTTCCAATATTTGGCTTCATATACGATATTTCAAATGAATGAAGTGTGAAAATACGGCATTTTGCGCAAAATTCAGTATAATATATCCCGTAAAGCCGTTAAACAGTACATTTACGTCTCAATTTCCCTACTTTTACTTATACAGATAACAGCCAAAATATAAAATAAACCGGCTTTGAGATTTGCTTTATTTTATCGCTTGAAAGAACGCTTTTACAAAGATAGAACTTATTTTAAAGTAAGGAGGCGCCTGGAAATAAATCATACCGATTTATTGGAACTGTTTTTTGCCGGACGAAGCCTGAAAATGCGCGCATACCGGGGTATGTAAGTATTTTTCAGACTGAAGGATGGCGGAAAACAGGCCGATAAATGGATGATTTATTTCCCGACGCCTCCTAAATCAAAATGAAAAGCGTATTTTTGCAAACGCCTTGAAATATATGTTATACAAAGAATATCAACCCGACGCATTATTATCTCCGTATATCGAAACTTATTGGATTAGCAATGGTTTTACGGGAGAAAGAAAATCATACAAGATTCTTCCCGATGGTTGTGTTGATATTATCTTTTCTGTTGATAAAACAAAGAACACTTTCTATGCCGGAATTGCAGGCACAATGACCACGTTTCTTAATGTAAATAATCAGAATTCCGTACAAATGTTCGGTATTCGTTTCAAACCAATGGGTATTACAGCCTTTACCCGTGTTTCTGTTGAGGAATTTACCGATAGAAATGTTGAATTAACGTCGGTCGAAACGCTGTTTGGCAAGTCTTTTTATGACACATTGCCTGAAAAACAATTAGCGGAAGAAATCATTAAACATACGGATAATTATCTGATAAACCGCCTCCCTTATTTATATCGGTCCGACAGGCAAATTATTCGAGCCGTTGATTTGATTTATTTGGCAAAAGGACAAGTATCCCTTTCGGAAACGGCTTCCAATGTTTGTTTGTGCCAAAGACACTTCGAACGGAAATTCAAATGCTCAATCGGCGTCAGCCCTAAAACATTTGCCGGAATAATCAGGTTTAAATATGCTTTACGATATTTACGAAGCCACCCCCACAGCGACCTGTTATCTGTTGCCGTAGAATGTGGATATTACGACCACGCGCATCTGATTAAAGATTTTAAAATCCTGTCGGGCGATACTCCCGGCAAGATCCGTCGTTAAAAAGTCGATTTTTTACACAATCCGTTTTGCTCGCTCCGCGTACATTTGCTGAAAATTAACGGCATGAAGTACGATTTCATACAAGAGCATTGCCTCTCTAAAAAAGGCGTTGAAGAGGATTATAAACAGGAATGGGACGCATTGAAGCTCGGCGCTTCTGAATGGAAACGTCTCCGAAACGATGCTGAAACAATTGCTGGATAATTCGTATGAATTAATTTTTAATTCGTTGAGTAAAAAGATACAGAATGAAATTTTAAACCGATAAAATAGATAGTAAAATGAAATTAAGTAAATTAACCCCCAATTTGGCAGTTGCCGATATCCGGAAAACCGTACAATTTTACGGTGAGAATTTAGGCTTTGAGCTAATAATGGCTGTTCCCGTTACACAAGACGGCGTCGAACAACAATTATCCGACGGAAAAGAGTATGTCTATGCCATGTTGAAAAAAGACGGAGTAGAGTGGATGTTCCAACGTTCCGACAGTTTCCATGAAGATGTTGTTCTTGCCGAAAAAACTTCTATCGGAGCCAGCGTTTCTTTCTATATGGAAGGCAAGGGAATGGATGATTTTCATGCCGAACTGAAAAATAAAGGCGTTCAAGTTACCGAAATAAAACGGACATGGTACGGAATAAAAGAATTTTACCTTAAAGATAATAACGGCTATGTTTTAGGCTTTGCCGAGGAAACGGAGAAATCAGAGTCTTAGGCGGCGTCTGCCGCCATTGATCCCGGTAAACAGCAGTATAGCAAAGGAGATAGAGAGGCGCTTGGAGACCTCTCTATTTTGTTTCTTCGTTCTGCTGAAACTTTGCCGTCGCCATTGTATTTTCATTTATTTTTTCATTTTTATTTATTGTAATAAATTTAAATATATAACAGTGATGAGATTGATAAGAAGCCCGAAAGGAATAAATGACGATACTGATAGCGGAAGAACAGAAATAGCAGAAAAACAATAAATTACCAGTCAAAATCCCTGTAAACCGAACCGATTTAAATTTCAATTAAATCATTTATAATACTTCTTTTTAAATTATTATTATTTTAGAACGAATTGTTTTCATAGCTTTATTTCCTGCAACTGCTTTGTTACCCTGTTTTCTAAACGTTCCGATTCTTCGCCAAGCCTAAAATAGAACCGTTCGTATCTATATAATTTAATCCGGGTTTGGTAATATATGAAACAAAACAATAAGCACACGTTTTCTTTATATATTCCGTAATTTTTTTTCGTCTAACTTATCATTTTCGTTTCTGTTTGCGAAAAGATATACCGTCAAATTATATTTCCAAGGTAGCAGATAAATAATGAGATAACTTAATCAATTTGCCAAACATTATCCCGTTATTGCAATCAAACAAGATTTTCAGGCAAAAACACAAGTACAAGCACAATATGCCCCCGAGCCGGATTCCATACGATACCCGCCGGGATATTCATGAAAAGGAACGTTAAAAAAATAAATGCTAATAATTTGGAGAAGCCACACCCTCAGTACGCAGACAGGTAAGTTACCGCTAAGGTACAAATTTTTCAAAGTCGAAGGATCCACAAAGGATCCACAAAGGATCTACATAGGATCACGCTACCTGTAAGCAAACCGCAGGCGCTGACCTTACAAAACGACGCCTGCACGTATGCCCACAAAACATTCCGAATCCAACTCCCAAACAGCCCCGTTGCCGCCCCGTTGCCGCTGACAATCTGATACCGTATTAAATAAAAATCAAACAATCTGTCAAAAAACGTTTTTTTCTTCCTAAAGAACAGTTATATATTTTTATGTATATTTAACTATAAAATAACCTGAAAAGGCCAAAATTCACATATCGATAACAATTCGCGTTTCTTAACATATTGAATACTTCTTTAAGCGTTTTTTACAAACCGGCTATTTTTTCTTTTAAACAAATTCAGATATGATAAAGTAGAATTTAGACTTTTATTTATATATTTGCCGATGTGTTCGTTCACATAATATAAAGCAATGTCTGTGTTATGAATAAGGCATACCGAATTAAAGATATAGCAAAGTTGTCCGGCGTCTCAACGGGTACCGTCGACCGTATTTTGCACAAGAGGGGAAGAGTATCTTCCGAAGCGCAAGCCAAAGTAGAGAAGGTTCTTAAACATATTAACTATCAGCCCAATCTTATCGCCCGTTCGCTGGCCTTGAAGAAGAACTACAAGATTATAACCCTCACCCCCTCCTTTGAACAGGGCGAATACTGGGCAAAGTTTTCCGAAGGAATAGACAAAGCGCAGCAGGAACTTTTCAGTTACAACATTATAATCGAACGCTTCTGTTTTAACCAGTACGACAGAAACAGTTTTGATCTCTTAATTTCCCGGATAGAACAGGCTGGATGCCAGGGCGTTGTTATTGCCACGCTTTTCAGGGAAAGCGTTTTAAACCTCACAACTCTCTTAGACCGGTTGCAAATACCCTACGTACTGGTAGACGCATATATCGAAAATACCCACTGCATCACCTATTACGGAACGCACTCATACGATTCGGGATACATTGCCGGACGGTTATTAATGGAGCAGATTGATAAAAACGACGATGTGGTCGTTTTCCGTTTTATCCGCAAGGGCGATCAATGTTCTACGCAGGTTGCCAAACGCGAAGAAGGTTTTCGGGCTTACTTTTCCGAGCGGGCCTGTCAGGGTACGATACAGGTTGTACAGATTTACGGAGAGAAGGAGGGCGACAATAAAGAATTGCTGACGGCCTTTTTCAACAAGAACCGACAGGTAAAAGCGGGTATAATATTTAATTCGCGCGCCTGCCTGCTGGGTGAATATTTTGAAGAATTAAACATTGCAAACAGCTTAAAACTAATAGGTTACGATGTGCTGGACGCCAATATTAAGTACCTTAAAAGCGGATTAATAACGCATCTGATAGCCCAGCGCCCGGAAGTGCAAGCCATGAACAGCCTCAAAGCCCTCTTTCGATACCTTGTGCTGGATATGAAAGACGAGCCGGTTAATTATATGCCAATCGACGTATTGATAAAGGAAAATATAACATATTATAACAACTATATATAATGAATGATCTATTTAGCGTAAAAGGCAAAGTAATTTTGCTCACAGGAGGAAGCGGAATACTGGGCTCGTGTATGGCCAAACACCTGGCCAAAGAAGGTGCAAAAACAGTAATTCTTGACAGAAACCAAGAAGCAGGCAATCAATTGGTTGCTGAAATAGAATCCGATAAAGGAGAAGCCCTTTTCCTCGCGACCGACGTACTGAATAAAGACATGCTGGAACAAAACAAACAGGATATCCTCCATGCCTGTAAACGAATTGACGTATTGGTGAATCTTGCGGGAGGCAATCAGGCGGGAGCAACCATCCCTCCCGATAAAACGATTTTCGACCTGGATGTAGACGCTTTTCGTAACGTGGTAAACCTCAACTTGTTTGGTACCGTATTGCCAACCATCGTTTTTGCGGAAGTCATGGTAAAACAAAAAAAAGGAAGCGTGATCAACATATCTTCCGAATCGGCGCTGCGTCCTCTGACAAGGGTAGTTGGTTATGGTTGCGCCAAAGCGGCCGTAAGTAATTTTACGCAATACATGGCCGGCGAATTGGCTGTTAAATTTGGCGAAGGCCTGCGCGTAAACGCGATGGCGCCTGGATTTTTCCTGACCGAACAGAACCGCGCCTTAATGACAAATCCCGACGGATCTCCATCCGGCCGTTGCAAAACGGTCATGGCGCATACGCCCTTCGGAAGGCTGGGCAAACCGGAAGAGTTGCTGGGAACGCTTCAATGGCTGGCCAGCGACGCTTCAGCATTTGTAACAGGTACGGTAATCCCCGTAGACGGAGGATTCGACGCCTTTTCGATTTAATAATAATTAACAATTAAACGCTTGAAAATATGTATTTATGCGAACAAACCTGGCGCTGGTACGGACCCGGCGACCCGGTAAGTCTTTGGGATATCAGACAGGCCGGCGCAACAGGCGTTGTAACGGCTCTGCACCACATCCCCAATGGCGAAGTATGGACGAAAGAAGAAATCCGGAAACGGATGGGCTTGATAGAAGCAGCAGGACTCCGATGGAGCGTGGTAGAAAGCGTGCCGGTACACGAACACATTAAAACGCAAACCGGAGACTTTCTGCGTTATATTGACAACTATAAGGAATCTGTCCGTAATCTGGGCGCATGCGGCATTAAGGTTGTTACCTATAATTTTATGCCGGTGTTGGACTGGACGCGCACCGATTTGGCCTATACGTTGCCCGACGGCTCAAAAGCCCTGCGGTTTGAAAGGGCTGCTTTTATGGCTTTCGACCTCTTTATCCTCCGGCGCCCCGAAGCCGCAACAGAATATACCGAAGAAGAAAAAGGCAAAGCCAAAGCTTGCTACGACGCTATGACGGAAGCCGGCAGACAACTGCTTACCCGTAACATGATAGCCGGATTACCCGGTTCGGAAGAGAGTTTTACCATCGAGCAGTTCAGGGAAGAATTAAATCGTTATAGAGATATCGACGTCGATCGCCTGCGCGCTCACCTGATTTACTTTCTGCGTGAAATTGCCCCCGTAGCAGACGAAGCGGGCGTAAGGATGGCGATACACCCCGACGATCCTCCCTACTCTATTTTAGGATTGCCCCGTATCCTGAGCACGGAAGAGGATTTTGGCAAACTGATAGAAGCCGTACCGAACGACAGCAACGGACTTTGCCTGTGTACCGGTTCGTTTGGCGTACGAAGCGACAACGACCTTGCGGGCATGATGGAACGTTATGGCGACCGGATTGATTTTGTGCACCTCCGAAGTACGCAGCGGGATGCGGAAGGCAACTTTTATGAAGCTTATCACCTGGAGGGAGACGTAGACATGTATGCCGTAATGAAAGCTTTGCTCGCATTGCAGCAGCGACGGCGTTGTTCCATCGCCATGCGCCCGGATCACGGACGCCAGATGGTAGACGATCTCGGGAAGAAGACAAACCCCGGCTACTCCTGTATCGGACGCCTCCGCGGGCTGGCCGAACTGCGCGGACTGGAAACAGGCATTGCCAAGTCTTTATATGCCGAATAAAAACGGATACGTATGGAAGATACGAACGATCGCTATGCAGAACGTTTACTCAAACAGCATGTCAAGCCCACGTCGACAAGGATTCTCCTGCTGAAAGCCATCCTGCAACGGAAAACCGTTTTTCGTCTGGCAGATATGGAAGCCGACTTGCAGACAATTGACAAGTCTACTATTTTCAGAACATTGATACTCTTTCGGAAGCGATGTATCGTGCATACGATAGACGATGGTTCAGGCTCGTTAAAGTACTCGGTTTGCGACGAAGGTTGCCACTGTTCCATTGAACAGTTGCATGTACATTTCTATTGTAAGAAATGTAAGAAGGTCTTTTGCTTCCGCGAAACGCGAATTCCTCCGGTTGAGCTACCCGACGGATTTTTGCCCGACAGTATCAATTACGTTCTTAAAGGGTTGTGCAGCGGTTGCAAACGGGTTTGACGCCCTCCTAAGTTTGCAACCAGGTTGCGCCGATTTTCTTTTTACCTTTGCCTCAAAATAAAATTTCGAGATGAATTTTTCAGCAGGCATATCGCATGGCGTCTTTTTATTTGTTGCGCTGGTTTCGGGTAGCGCCCTGTCTGCCCAAAACACGTTCAGGGCGGCAATCAATGACGCCGCCACAGGAGAAGCGTTGATTGGCGCGGCCGCCATACTAAAAGGAACGGCAAACGGAGGCACGGCCGGCAGGAACGGAATTGTAACGATTGAGCGCGTTTCCGACGGCAAACAAACGTTTGAATTTACGTATTTGGGATACGAATCGCAACAACAAACGTTTGTATTCCCGCTTTTAAACGACGATACGGTACAAATACGTTTGACAAACGCAACCGTAGAAATCGGGGAAATTGTCGTATCCTCCACCCGAAGCGCCCGGACGATTGAAAATATTCCTACCCGTATGGAATTTATCGGTATGGAAGAAATAGATGAAAGCGGCAATATGAATCCGGGAGATATTCGGATGCTGCTGAGTGAAAGCACAGGTATCCAAACGCAGCAAACCTCGCCTATCTCGGCAAACGCTTCTATCCGCATACAGGGATTAGACGGCAGATATACGCAAATCCTCAAAGACGGTTTTCCGCTCTATTCCGGCGCGGCAAGCGGATTAGGATTGCTTCAAACCCCGCCGCTCGACCTTAAACAGGTAGAGATAGTAAAAGGCGCGACGTCTACCCTTTACGGCGGAGGCGCAATAGCCGGGTTGATCAATCTTATTTCCAAAACCCCAACCGACAAACGCGAATTGAAGTTTCAGCTAAATGGAACGTCGGCCGCCGGATTAGACGTTATTGGATTTTACGCGCAGCGATTGGGTAAAACAGGGTTAACGCTTTTCGCCTCGCGCAACAGCAGTGAACCGTACGACCCCGCCGGCCTTGGGTTAAGCGCCATTCCAAAGGTTGAACGATACAATCTGAATCCTCGCTTTTTTGTTTATTTCAGTAAAAACACAAAAGCCGATATGGGTATAAACGCGGCGTTTGAAAACCGTTTGGGCGGCGATATGCTTTACCTGAAAGGAAAAAGCGGTAATGAACGCGTTTATTTTGAAAGAAACAAAACGCAGCGCTTCAGTACGCAGTTTGCGCTGGAACACAAATTCTCCGGCAAGTCTAAACTGAATATCCGTAACAGTTTCAGCTATTTTAAACGGAAGATTACTCTTCCCGATTATGTTTTTGACGGCGTTCAAAACAATACGTTCAGCGAAATAAACTATTCGTATTCGGGCGAAAATACAGAATGGGTTACAGGCGCAAATCTCTGGACAGACAATTTCGAGGAAAAACAGGCAAACAAACATATAAAACCCCGTGATTACAACCAACTCACAAGCGGCGTTTTTCTGCAAAACCTTTCTAAAATAACAGATGGAATTAGTATAGAAAGCGGTTTGCGCGGCGATTATGCAATGGATTACGGTTTTATGCTTCTTCCGCGTTTGTCTGCCCTTTTCAAGATCAACCGGAAATGGACGTCGCGTATGGGCGGCGGATTAGGATACAAAACGCCTGCCATTTTCACCGAAGAAAGCGAACGGATACAGTATCAAAACGTCTTGCCGATAAGCGACGATATCAATAAACCCGAACGCAGCTACGGCGCGAATGCCGATGTTAATTACCGCACAACAATCGCCCGTCAAATTGCATTCAGTATAAACCAACTGCTGTTTTATACCTGCTTGAACAATCCCTTGATGCTTGTTTCTTTGAGCGACGGCAACAACCGGTTTCAAAACATCAACGGACGCATCCAAACCAAAGGAGCAGAAACAAATATAAAAATAAGATATGAAGATTTCAACCTCTATTCAGGTTATACGTTTACCAGCGCTTCTGTCAATGATAATGGAATCCGCTATCAAAATCCGTTAACGCCTGAACACACCCTGAGTATCGTTGGAATGTACGAAGCAGAAGATAAATGGCGGATAGGGATAGAAGCCTATTATAACAGTCGGCAAACGCTAAACGATGGCGCAACGGGACAAGCCTATTGGGTGTTTGGCGCAATGCTCGAGCGGATTTGGGAACATTTTTCAATATACGTCAATTTTGAAAATTTCACAGATACGCGGCAAACACGTTTCGGAAGCCTTTACGCAGGCACGCGAACAAACCCTGTTTTCAAAGACGTCTACGCCCCTCTGGACGGTTTTGTAATCAATGCGGGAATAAAAATAAAATATTGACGATATGAACGATAGAAATCAACTAATAAATAGATATATGAATAGTTCTACTTTAACAGATTTCCTATTCTTGCTTATCAAACGCCCTATTAATGTCTCTTTGCCGTCGACAATGTCGTTTAAACATTTGACCAATCATTTCATCTTCAGAGATTTGTCGATGCAGTTTAAATATGATCCATCGCTTAATGTCACGAGCGGAAAGTAGCGGTATAGTGTCAAAAGAGAGCAGTTTTTCCTTCAGAATAAAGGTTGAGAGCAAAAAGTTGAGCGCAATTTGATGATGCCATGCCAACCATTTGCGCGTTTGGTATTTATCCATTCCAAGGATTTGTTTGTTCTCTTTGATGCAATGCTCCACAAAAAAACGTTGCGCCTGCATGTACGCGAGCGCTTTTTGGGTATACTGTTCCTGATTGGCATTGGTGAAGGAATACTTATACTCGTAATCTCCTTTCTTTGTTCTTGTTCGGCGGATAATCAACAAGCGGGATAGCATGCGCTTA
>JAIRYL010000183.1 GCA_031267775.1 Tannerellaceae bacterium | reverse complement strand
AGACCGGGCAGGCGATATTCTCCACGAATTTAAGTTCGATGGGAATTTATGTAAGTCGCTCCCTAAAATAGACACTTTCATTGAGACAAGCGTATCAGCCAAACGTCCTATTCCTGTAAGCGTCTTGCGGGAGGAAATTGTTTCCAAATATCCCTATTGGGCTACCCGTGAGCTATTGATGAATGCGATTATGCACCGCGATTATGATTCAAATGCTCCGATTCAGTTTTATGAATATGACGACCGTATCGAAATACAAAATCCGGGAGGATTGTATGGCAAGGTCAGTCCGACTAACTTCCCGAACGTGAGTGATTACCGTAATCCGTTTATAGCCGAAGCCATGAAGGTATTGGGTTATGTAAACCGATTTAGTAGAGGAGTCTATCGTGTTCAGAAAGAACTGAAAGAAAACGGTAATGGTGGAGCAACCTTTGATTTCTCCTTACGAACAGCTTTCAGGGTAGTGGAAAATATATCAGAGAAATACTTTGAAGAGGGTTTTGGGTCAGAGGATTACCCGGAAAACGCCCGGAAAACACCCGGAAAACACCCAAGAAACACCCAAGAAACGCCCAAGAACATACAAGGTGAAATTGTAGAAGCAATTAAGAATAACCCTTCTATTACTCGAAAGGAATTGGAAGCCTTATTAGACCGTACGTCTGATAGCATAAAATATCACTTGGCGCAATTGGTGAAAAATGGAGTAGTAAAGCATGAGGGGGCAACAAAATCCGGCAAATGGGTTGTGCTTAAATAAGCAGTACGTTAGTTTATTTTTGTTCTTCAAGCGGATACTTAATAGGCGTCTGAAAATAAATTTGTATGATTTATTTTCAGACGCCTACTTATCTGTTTTATAACGCTTGCAGGTCGTGTATGTTTGCATCGTTTAAGACGTCGGCAATCAGGTAATTTCCGTTATCGTTGGCGAGAAGTAATCGTATGCAAATCTTTTTTTGGTTGAGTGCGGGAGCGTAATATACGTCGTAAACATTTTGCCGTTCGGCGTCGGGCTTGATTTCAAGGGTTTCTATCCAGCTTTTGTCGCAGTCCTGCGCCTGGATGATCGGGTCGTAATCCAGGTCGGGATGTTCCAGTTTATCCTGCAGGGATTTGGTAAGGTATTTGTTTCTTATCGAGCGTAAGGTTTCCCAGTCTCCGTCGGGGCTGTCGCAGCATGAGATGTAGGCTGTGTAAAACTCTTTCAGCAGGCGGACGGCTTTTTCGTTTCCGTCGGCGGATTCTGTTGCGGCTGAAACCTTGCTGCCGGGGTTTTGCGCACAGAATTGAAATGCAATTGCGAATACGGCTAACAAATAGCCTAAATTGTTTGTTTTCATACATTTTACTTTTATGATTCGGGTATTATTTTTCGGGTTTCAGGTTTCGGGCGTCGGGTTTTGCATCACCAGCATGGGATTGAGGATATACACGCCGTGTTCAACCCGGATAAAGGCTTTTTTGCTGTAGGGCGAAACCTTGTTTATTTCGTGTAGCGCCATGATTTGGTTGATATACGCTCGCTTTTTGCGGTAGGGCAGGAGCACCTCGTCGGGCGCCAGGGCGACGAAGCGTTCCAGGTCGTTCATATTGAAAGCGCCGATATGCTGGAATTTTCGGGGATGACTGTCGGTTTTGTTGCGCAGGAGTACGAGGAGGAAAAACAGCAGGCTATGCGAATCGACGCGAAAGATACGCGCGTCGTATTCATACGCCTGCGTTTGCGGGCAGATCCGGCGCCAAAATTCCGCAAACATCTTTTGGTTGTCCGCCTGCTGTTTCCGGCTGCAATGCTCCAGATAGCCGGTAAGCAGATAATCCAGCGCGATGCGTCCGGCGGCGTCGGCACATACAAACGAAGCGCCCTGTTTGAGCAGGAAGGCGGCAATTTCGGCCTGTCCGTGATACAGGGCATGCATCAATCCGGTAACGTTTTCGCCCGTGGCAAAGTCTACGCCATACTTTTGCACAATGTGTCCGATACGCGCCCTGTTACCCAGTCGGAGATGCTTTTCGTACTCCTTGCGATCGGCGCGCAACTCTTTCATGTAAAGGATAGCCCGCTGAAACTGCAGCTTCGACAAGTCTTCCACCCAGTCGAACCGGCGATGATGCACGGCATACTGAAACAGTTGCTTGCGTTCTTTCTTTACCTCCGCTTCTTTCTTTGCAGGGTCGAGCGCCAGCGAGCGGATGATTTCAAGCTGTTCGCGGCTGATGTATTCGTATTCCAGGTACTTGGCGCGTATCTGTTCGGCCTGTTCAAGCTTGTTCTGTTCTTCCAGGCGCCGGGCCTCTTCCAGCCATTCTTCTTTGGACGATTTGGTTTCGCGCACCTGGATATCCTGCTTGCTTTCCTGCATTTGCAGCAGCCGGAGGGCAGGATGATCGGCGCGCTGTTCAAAGAGGTAGATGTTTTTAACGGCGCGCGTAACGGCTACGTAGAGCGAGTTGATGTAGAATTTGTAGATTTCGGCGTCTTTGTCGCGCTTGTCGGCGGCGCGGTTATACCGGAGTTCTTCCTGCAGGAGGTCGTTACGGGTTACGCCGTCGATGATTTCGCGAAATTCGGCTTCGTGGTCGGATATAAAATCAATCAGGATAACATTCTCGTATTCCAGTCCTTTGGCCTCCTGCACGCTGAATATCAGCGGCGTTTTAAAGTAGCGCGCGGCCTGCTCCTTGCGGCCGTTGTCCGATACGATAACGGCATACTGCGCGCTGTCTTGCGTGCGGCGGTTCAGTTCTTTCTTCTTTTTCTCGTCGTTGGCATACAGCACCACCTCGCCCCTGTCGCGGCTCACCGTGCCAATCAGGTAATTGCTTTCGCGGTCGATAGAGCCAAAGCGGGTATTCTTTATTTTCAGCAGATTATTGCTCAGCTCCACCACGTTCAGGCTGTTGCGGTAGTTGGTGCGGAGAATCTTGATAATGTTGTCCTGTCCGTCGCCCGATTCGTAGAAATAGGTTTTGATCTTGCTCCACGAAAAAAAGTTGGGATGAACAATCTGGTTGCTGTCGCCGGTAAGGATGAAGCTGGTATTTTTTTTGAGCGACGCCAGGATACATTTCAGTTGTATGTTGGTAACGTCCTGCACCTCGTCTACCATGATATAATCGTAGTAAGGCTGTATTTTTTCCAGATAATCGTAGCAAAGGATGTTGCTGTCGTAGAGGCGCTCATCCTTCAGCCAGTCTACATATTTAAGAAAAAGCGGGTACAGGCGTTCCCTTTCTTCGGGCGGGAAGACAGACTGCTTTATGCCCAGCGCCCTGTATTCGTCCAGCGAAAGCCATGCCGCGTGAACGGGCGAGCCGGAGATAACGCCTTTAAACTCCTCGAACACGCGGTAAGGTTCGCGTATTTTTACAGCTTGCATATAGCGTGCAAACCACCGTTCAAAGCGCGGGAAGGTTACTTCGCGGCCTTCGGGTTTCTGCCAGTGAGCCAGGTAATCGTTGAGCGAAAGAAAGTCGGCCTCCTGATGCTCGTTGTCGTAGCCAAAGGTGTAATACATCTTGGAGGCGCTGTCTACCAGATAGCTTGAGAGGGAGATATAAGCCACCGTTCCGCGCATGGTTTTCAGTTTCTCCAGCACAAGCGCCGTTTTGCCGCTGCCGGCCGAGCCGACGATAATCAGCGGCGAATGGAGGGCGTAAACCGACTGCTGAAAATCGTCGAACGACAGGAATTTGTTAAGCGTATGGACGGCTTTACTTTTTGGGTGGAGATAAACCAGCGGCGTAGCTTCGCGCTCTATTTCCGCATCGCCGGGCAATGCAGCCGGCACAAACCGTTCTTCGTTGACCGACGCTCCGCGCAGAAAGCGGCTGTGGGCATAGTTATGGTCTTTTATCACTTCGAGCAGGAGGATGTATTTTCTGTTTTCGTAGGTCACAAAGTTAAAGAGCAGCCTGTCGCGTATATCGAGCCGGGCGCGATAGAAGGCGGTGTTGGACATTTTCTTCACATCGGCGCTTTTAAAGTCGCCCTCTTGCAATTGTTTAAGCGTTTTAGCGAATGATTTTTCTACCGCTTTTATATTCAGGTCGTTTTGAAAAAGTATATCGAACATGGTATGATGAATTTTACTTGATAGCAAACAAAGATATTGATTTTTTTCATGCCGTCTTTCCATCCGGGGCGTTAATCTGTCGCGCGGCGTCTCCTTCCCGGAAAAGCCCCTCGGAATGGCCGGCGAAAGGTAAAGAAACGTTTTCAAACGTATAAAAAAAATAATACGCCAGGTCTGTTTTGCCCGAAAATGCACAGGAAAAGAAAAAAAACACGCGGGTGATGAAAAAAAACATACAGGCGACGGGAAAAAAAACGGCGGATAAAAGCAAAACATACGGGTGATAAAAGCAAAACACGCGAGTGATGAAAAAAAACGCGCGGGCGATGGAAACAAACGCGCGGGCGACGGGAAAAAAAAACGGGCAATAAAGGCAAAACACGCAGGTGATGAAAACAAACGCGCAGGTGATGGAAACAAACACAAAGGTGATAAAAAAAAATGCCTATGCGTTTTTGGCCGAAATTAGCATAAAAAAGAAAGAATGAAGCGCTTTGGATAAAAAACAGGACGATGAAATTTACTCATTATAAGACATATAACCCGTTTGGGTGGAATTACGGGCATGGAGGCGCAGGCGGCCTTTCCATCCCCGTAAACCCGTTTTCGAGCGTCTGGCGCGGGAAGTTGTTTTCTTAATTTTATTAAATCGATCAGAAGAGAAAAAAAATACCGGCAGGAGGCGCAACGATTTGAGGCGACGCCGTATCTTTATCCTGAAAAGACGCGACAGTCTTGTCTTTTGAGTGTAACACGTCGAAATAAATAAAAAAATGAAACAAACTTTATGTATGCCTGTCACGAATGCGTATATAGCGCTGCTGGCGCTTGTATCCCTCGCGCACGCCGCTCCATGCCATGCGCAGGAAGACCCTGCGCCCAAGGTGGAGAAAATCTACCTGCATCTGGACAAACCCTGTTACCTGGCGGGAGAGTATATATACTTCCGCGCCTATCTTGTAGACGAGCGCCTTCGGGCGGAAAACGTCTCCAGCCGGATTATCTATGTAGAACTTTCAGACGCGGATAAAAACACGGTAAGCCGTACCCTCCTCTACTCGGATTCCTGCGAATATGCCGGGCAGATACGCCTCCCCCCCGCGCTGCCTGCGGCCTGTTACCACCTGCGCGCCTACACCTCCCGGATGCGGAACGAGGGAGAAGATTTCTTTTATCACCGCGATATTTACGTAAGCAATACGTTGTCCGCCGCCACAGCCGCCGCTCCCGTTCAGGCTTTCGACTACGATGTTAGCTTTTTCCCCGAAGGAGGGCGTCTTTTAAAAAATACGCCGGCCAAAGTAGCCTGTAAAGCCGTAGCAAACGACGGCGCAGGAGCGCAGGCGGCAGGCGTTTTGAAAGACCAAGCGGGAACGGTTATCCTCCATTTCAATACGCTCCATGCCGGTATGGGCTTCTTTGTTTTTACGCCTGAAGAAAACGCCGCTTATACCGTATCCGTCCAGTGTAACGGGATACGGAAAGAGTACGCTCTTCCCCTCGCTGCGGAAGGCGCCGGTTTATCTGTGGCGCAAGACCGGGATTCCATCTACCTTACCATCCGCTCCACCCGCTGCGAGCCGGAGCCGGTACGCGTTACCGGCCAGTCCGGACAGACGCTTTGCTACGCAATGGAAGGTATCCTTTGCGGACGGGAGCGGCAAATGGCCGTTTCCAAAAACAAATTCCCCGCAGGGATAGCCCGTTTTACGCTTTTTGTAGCAGAAAAGCCGGCAAGCGAACGCCTGGTTTTTGTAGACAGGGAAGAAGATAAGCTGTTCGTAGAGATGTTGCCCGACAGGGAAAACGCCGGCGACCGCGAAAAAATCGGCCTGGAGATATGGGTTGCCAACGCCGACGGGACGCCGGCGGAAGGCGTCTTCTCGCTGGCCGCGACCTGCAACGAGGCCGTCGCCCCCTCGACGGGCGAACATAACATCAAAGGCAGTCTGCTTCTTGACGCCGACCTGAAAGGCTACGTCGAATCCCCCGGCTGGTACTTTGCCGGCGACGAGCCTGAACGCGCGCAAGCCCTGGACAACCTTCTCTGCACGCAGGGATGGAGTCGCCCCGCCGACGCGGCCGTCTGCTATCCGGCGGAAAAGGAATTTCAAATTACGGGTACGCTTACCACGCGTAGCGGCCGGCCGGCGAAAGACGGCCATGTTTCCCTTCTGGGCTACCCGCCCGCCGCGCAAGCGGATGAGGCGGATACCGACGGGGAGGGGCGCTTCAGCTTCTCAGGCCTCGATTGCAGAGAAAATACGGTCTTTGTTTTGCAGGGACGCAGCAAGAGCGGCTCAACGGACGTATACATCACGCTGGACGAGCCAGACCGGCGGGCTTCGCTCCATACCTTGCCCCGCGCCCGCCGCGATACGCTGCCCGCGCCCCGCGCCGGCCAAACCGCCGGTCGGCCCCGCGCTGAAGACAGTATCCGGACTGTTCAACTGGAAAATATAAACATAACCGCTCCCAAAGACGCCGAAGCCGAGCGGCGCCGGATACAGTCCGGCATGTTCAGTTCCATCATCGGGAAAGACCGGCTTACCGACGCCCAGTCGCTCTTTACCAAGCTGAAAGGCTCTGTCGAAGTGGCCAGGCTTGCCGCCGCCCGTCCGCCCGTCCGTCCCGCAAAAACGGGCGATTATACGAATATACTGGAAGTAGACGGCGTACAAACCGACTTTGCCGACTTTTGGAATTATTACGAGCAACAACCCTCCTGCTTCTTTGAATCCATCGAAGTACTCGGTCGCACGGGCAGTAGCCTCTACGGAGCCAGAGGCGCAGGCGCAGGGGGAAGCGATATCCTGATAGTAAGAATCAAAACGCGCAAGCCGGCCGAAGTGGCCGCCCTCCTGCAGGGAAACGCCGCCGCCTCAAGCGTTATCGTATATAAACCCGAAGGCTACGCAGAGCGAAAAGAGTTCTACGTCCCCCCCTACGATCGTCCGGCCGCTCTTTACTGGAATCCTGCCATCCGCGCCAACGCCGCCGGAATGGCCGCCGTTGAATTTTACGTCCCCCGCGGCGCCGCCTGTACCTGCGTGCTGGAAGGAACAGCCGCCGGGCGGGCAGGGTATGCACGGATAACAGTCGGCCCCGGCGAATAAAGGGATTTGTAGAAATGAAATTTTCAAATAACAAAAAAAAGAATAACATGAACCGATTAAAAACGCTTGCCATCCTGACGGCTCTGCAACTGATAAATAGCCTGCCTGCAACTGTGCAGGCTCAAAAATTAAGCGGTATCGTATACGACGCCGTCAATCACATTCCCATCGCGCAGGCAACCGTCTTTTTCGAAGCTTCCAGTCTGTACGCATTAACAAACGGCGAGGGCTATTTTGAACTCGCGGCTATAGACTCCATAAACGTACCGCTGGTTATCAGCCATGTTTCGTACCAGAAGCAAATCATACGGCCGCCCTATACCTTGCCGGATACCATAAAACTCCAAGAAAAAAGCCTGTTCATTGGCGAAATCCTTGTCGAAGCCGGCAAATACTCCCGCAAACAGAAAATGGAAACTTTCAAGCGTCAGTTTCTGGGCGATTCCAGAGCAGGCAAATCCTGCACGATAGAGAATGAAGACGATATCATACTCTCGTACGACAGCCGTGAAAACCGTTTAACGGCCGCCTGCCGCTACCCCGTCATTATTAAAAACAGCTATTTGGGATATAAAATCCACCTGTCTTTAAATCAGTTTGAAATCCGCTTCAGCGACGCCTCCTTAGCGCCCAAATCAGCCGTCTGGGTCTATTACGAAGGATCGAGTTTTTTTGAAGACATAGCCCGCCCCAACGACCAAACGGTTAAAGCCCGCCGGGATTACATCTATAAAGGCTCTTCCGCCCATTTTTTAAAAGCCCTGTCTCTAAACCGGCTTGCATCCTCCGGATATAATTTGCTAAAAGCCGAAAGCATGACCCAAACAGCGCCTTCCGACGCCTTTACCCTATCCGATTCCCTTCATTTTGCAAAAGTAAAACTTACGGTCGCTATGCAGGAAAACGCCGGCCGGCCATATTACGGAAAAGAATACGTCGCCAAGCTCCACGTTGTATACAATTACGCTAAAAAATCCGACGTATATTTTTTCAGGGATGAATTTCTGGTCGATGCGTATGGAAATATGGCTCAACCCGACAACCTCCTGTTCACAGGCTTCATGGGCGAACAGCGAACAGGCGAGGCGCTACCCGTATTTTATGAATAGATTCGCATGAAGAATACGATAAGACAGATTGTTCAACCATTTAAAATGAAACGAATATGTGCAGGATAACAAAAGAGAAATATGAATTTGCGCTGGCAAGGGTAGAAGAACTTTTACCTTTGGTAGACGACAGCATGGCGGCTAATGATAAAACAGCGTTGGAGTTGAGCCTGATGGCAGATATCGTAATAGCTTACGAGCAGGAGCATTTTCCTGTCGAAAAACCAACTGTCGCCGAATTAATGGAACACGCGCTGGAAGAAAAAGGAATAACGCAAAAGGAGCTGGCCCATAACATCGGCATAAGCCCCTCCCGCGTAAACGATTATATAGCCGGACGCTCGGAACCAACCTTAAAAATAGCCCGGCTACTCTGTATCGCGCTGAATATACCGCCTGCAGATATGCTGCGCGTTTAACGCGCGGCCCATGCATGTAAAATATACAAATCATCTTTATTTTCATCCCGATACGCTTATAAAGCGCTATTTTTTGTAAGTTTACTCCCGTTTACTAAATAAATACAAAAAATGAAGAAAATTGGAATTATTTTGATGCTGTTCGCCCTGCTGGGCGCAACATCGTGCAAGGGAGGCAAGAAATGCTGCGAAAGCGAAGGCGAAGGCAAATGCGAAGGCAAATGCGCCTGCCGGGAAGCCGTAACCACCCCGGCGAAAGAAAAAAAAGTAATTGTAGCGCGCCTCACAATCAAGAGCGGACACGAAAGCGCCTTCATCGGCATAGCCTCCACGCTGGTAGAAGCCACCCGACAGGAAGAAGGCAACCTCTTTTACGCGCTCTACCAGTCGCCGGCAAACCCTTCCGAATTTATCTTTTACGAAGAGTACAAAGACGAAGAAGCCTTTCAGACGCACTCATCTTCGCCCCACTTCGCCGTCTTTGCCGAAAGTACCAAAGACCTGACGGAAGGCGCCCTGATTGTCGACCAGTTTTAAACCCGCCCTCGCGCGCCCAAACCCGCCCCGCAGACAGGCAGGAGAATGAATTTCTCCTGCCTGTTTTTGTTTTTCAGATCTAAAATTTAAAATAAATAAAGCTACCATTGCCTGAGGTTGAAAAAAACAGTAAAAGTATGATCAACAGATTGATCAGGAAAATTTCTTTCAAGATGAAAACCGGAGTGTTTTTTACGTTGAAAATATATTTTTCTATTATTCTATACTTCGTAAAAGTTAACATACATAGTATCGTAAAAATTAGCCATCCCGCCATTTCAACATGTATATCCCATGAAGAAAACAAAAACAATCTCTTGAATATCTGAATGAGAACATCACTGTTCTCTATTCTGAAAATCAGCCATAACAGGGATAATGCTATAAAAACAAAGCAGCGATAAGAGAAAATAAGAATTTTATTTTCTTTATAATAGTCTGGTAAGTATCTGCAAGAGTAGCGTTCGGTTATGTATAAAATACCATGAAGAAATCCCCAAAGAATATAATTAAATGCGCCTCCATGCCACGCTCCGCTGATAAGAAATACAATCATTACGTTAAGCGCCCACCTTATATCTGATACCCTGTCGCCTCCAAGAGGTATGTAGATATAATCTCTGAACCAAGACGTTAATGTAATATTCCAACGCTTCCAGAAGTCGTGGAAAGAAGAACTGAAATAAGGATAATTGAAATTGACGGATAGCTTTATCCCATATAACAGTGCTATTCCGATTGCTAATATAGAATAAGCGTAAAAATCAAAAAATAGTTGGAAAGAGAATAATGTTGCAGTAACAAATATGTTTATAGAGGATAAAGTAGTATCATTTTGGAAAGCATTATCTATGTAATACCCTAAATTGTCAGCAAATACAAATTTACATACGAAGGCAAAAATAATTATTTTACTCGCTTTGAACATCCTCTTTCCATTGTAGGAACTCTTTTTTCTTAATTCTGAAACAAAAGAATCAACTCTTTCCAACGGCCCTGCTAAAAGCTTGGGAAAGAAAGCTATAAAAGTAGCTACTTCTATAAATGTATAAATTTCTTTATCCTTTTTTCTTTGTATATCAACGATGTATCCGATCGACTGAAAAGTATAAAATGACAAACCGACCGGTAAGGACGAACTGGGGTTAGAGATGGCGGCTAAAGTGTATTTATGCGTTAGCAATAGAAGTATATTTATAAGTATGCCTCCGGCAAAAATATATTTCTTGTATCCATTTTTACACAGAAGTTTCCCTGTAAAAAATGATGTAAGGATAACAGTCAATAGCATAATAACTTTTTCACCTTCAAAGGCATAATAAAAAAAGAGGCTTGCAGACAGCAATAGACTGTTTCTTAAAGCAGCCTTGGGCGTAGAATAATATAGGGCAATACTTATTCCAATTAAAATAACAATATATATAAAGCTTACAGTCATAAACCACCATTACCTGGTTAAGCGATAAATACCATTGTTACTGCCAAACCTTCCGGAAAACCAAATATCATTTTCGCTGTTTCCAAAAGAAGGATCCCATTCATCGCCTGTTGTAGCGGTTAGCTGAACAAGACGCCGGTCATGTAAACGGAGTAAGAATAAATCCCAGTTTTGATCTTTATATCCTGCGAATACAATAAAATGCCCATTCGGGGAAATTGCCGGATCCCATATATTATAACCGGTTTTGAGCACGATTTTTTTTTCTCCTGTTTGCAAGTTTTGCGAAACGATTGAGAAATCATCTTGAAACTCTTTAGAGATGTAATAAACTATAGACTCCTCAGGATGAAATATGGGCCTCCAGCTTTCATATAAATCATCTGAAATAACATTTTTCTCCCGGGTTTCAATGTTATACAAGGTGATAACCGGATTAGTTGAAATTCCATTAAGGTTAAACCATGAGGCATAAGCCAGGTATCTGTTATCGGGAGAGAAAAAAGGTATCGATCCATATTCAAATTCATCTTCTGTAACATAACGTGTTGAGCCGGTATTATAGTCCTGTAATATAACTTTTGTATTACCCTTTTCTTGATCCCCTTGGGTATAACTGATCCATCTGTTATCATTTGACATTACCGGATGTATTTTTTCCAGTGGAGTTCGGGTCAATATCTCTAAAGAATGGAATGACGTATCTGATGTTGCCACTTGGAAACAACCGGAAATTGACGTCTGGAAAAGTAACGTTCTTCCATTATTAAACAGCGTAGGATAACGATCGCCATTATTACCGGTAGTTAAATAGCGGTATAGATTGGATTCTTTTTTATATGCCTGTAATATCAATTCTGCAATGATTGTATGCCCATGACTGTTCAAGTGTTCATCATTTCTGAAAAAAGGAAAGAAAGTATCTTTCCTGAAAGGATTGTATAGGTCTATTAATTCAAAATTCAGCATGTGGGAAAGGCTATCGATCAAACGATTTGGATAGCCCATGTCTAAATTAGCTTCATCAATACCGAAACTGTCGATAACCTCTTTATAGTATTTATAAGATATTTGCTCTTTCGTGGGTATCAGCAAAATACATAAATCCGCATGGTTCTTGGAAGTCTCTTTTTTGAATGTAGATAAATAATGAATTAAATTCTCGACGTCTTCTTTCTTTTGAGGAGATATTTTTTTATAGAATATATTGTAATCTTTATTATTTTCTTCGGTTGGATAAAAAGGCTCGGTCCACCTTCCCAAAGGCAGATCGGCAGGATTGGCATAATGGGCGTTATAAAACAAGTAGCCATATAAGCGCGAATACTGCATCAGGTATTCCGTTATTCCTGCCTGATTTTCCGTTACATTCATAAAATCATTAAAAATGCATAGCTGCAGAAATACCTTTGAAGGCTTCAGTTTGTAACCTTCCGAAACATAGTAGTTTAGGGCGTCGGCTATGCTGTATCCACTAATACCTGCGTTTAGAATTATTTTATCGGGGAAATATCGATATGCCTTTGTGGTAAATAAATCACTATAGTCCACTTGAGCTCCCTGAGTAAAAGAGTCGCCCAGAAAAAGCCAGTCACATGTATCAATACAGTTATCCGGATTTTCTGCCGCACTAATTCTGAATCCCTGTTTGTTTGTTATATAACTGCTGGAATATTCTTCGTCAATGATATTTTCTCGTAAGTAAGGCTTGTTAAAATAATATTTTCCACGTATTTCATATAGATTAGGAATATCCTTTTCCTGAAAACTCGTTCTGAAGATTAATTCGGCATGATAAAAAACGCCAATAATAACCACTATATTTAAAAAATAAAGCTGTACTCTGGAAAAAAAAGGGCGTTTGGATAGAAAAAGACATATCAGAAACAGGATAAAAGGAACTATAAAAGACAATAGCAGGCATCTTGTCAGCAGATATAAAGTAATTGGATTGATAAATAAGCAAATAATAACCAGTTGACATAAAACTCTCCAAATCTGCGTATTCTTTGTTTCCGGGATCATATAGCCATTAGTTTATCGCTTTGTTTTTTTGATGTGCTAAACAAACCGCAACATTCATTCTTCATGCGGCATTCTTCACAACATTCCATATATTTCACCTTCCAGTCGGAGATAGATTTTTGAGCAAACGCATAAAGAGATTCTTTGAGCAAACAGTGCGGGAGATTAAATACAGAAACATCCATACCCCATCCGGCAAGTTCCAATACAGCTTGTTCCAACTCGTTTTGATAATTTACAGGATCAATCCAGACCTGTTCCTGATTCTTGATAGAATATCCGGTATCTTCCAATCCCATGAAAGAAATATATTTTACAAAAGGAAGATTTTTATAGATAAATGTTGCAAGCTTGGGTAATCTCTTGTAATTTATCTTGTTAATTACAATACGAAGTTCAATTTCCAAATGATAACGAGCCATATTATAAAGTCCTTTCATCGTTTCATTGTATGAGCCGCAGGCTTGTGAAATCAGATCATGGTCATGCAAGTAATCCGAATGTAAGGGTACTCCCGCTAATAAATAATCAACGCCGGAAGTTACAAGAGATTTTGTATAATGTATATCGGCAAAACGTCTGCCATTTGTCAGAATATGGATCAACGTTCTGGGGAGATATTGCCGGATGTAACGAATGAGTTCTATTAGTTTATCTCCAATCAATGTTGGTTCGCCCCCGGTAATACCAATGTTCGGTAGTTCAACAGGAGCAGATTGAATGAGCGATAGATTTTTCTGAAAGCAGTATTCAACATCATCCCGCTGTAAAGGAGGTTGAGCGCACATCAGACACCTGTTATTACACTGTGACGTGACAAAAAGCGAATTGTCGTTTGAATCAATATCTATTCTATCCCTCATTTCTTTTCAACCATTCTTTAAAAACAGGTAATACTTCATTTTCTCTCTCTGTTATTAATTTTATTATATGAGAGATAATAGCTTTATGCTTCTTACAAAAGGAAGAGGTCGGACGAAATCCATAAGGGTCTTTTTGCGTAGAATAATTTCTCACCGGGTCGGCTCCACAATATGATTGAAAGGCACAATCTGCGCAACCGGCAATGAACTCTGTCGCCCATACCTGCGCCAGATCCTGCGACTTTTTCCCATAGAATATATCTTCATACCTGTCGAAAACGCTTCCCAATCGGAATGTAAAGTCATTATACTCGGCAAGCATCCTGGATTCGTCCGATGCATATACATAACCATCGTAATTATAGACTATCACGCTATTGATAATTCCTGCCGGCGATTGCAGATCAACAAAACCAACAGGGAAAGGGGTTAGGATTTTTCGTAAAATCAAAGCTGTTAATTCTTCTATAATGAAAGTACCCTTTTTGTTAAGATTAATAATATAATCGAGAGCCGTTTTATAAAATTCGATAAACCTGTCAAAATACATATTCCAGTCAGAAGTATCGATCGCAAGTCCATAAGGATTCAAAGGACGCAGGAAAATGCTCTGAAACCCATTATGTAAATATGAATCAATGATTTCTTCAGGATAATTAAGAGAATATTCCGACGTAGTCATCAAGGCAGATACCCGGTCGGCGCCAAGCATAGTACGGGCTTTTGCAATTCCCTTTATTACTTTTTGATAACTGTCGGTCTTACCCCTGTTATGGTTGTGCAGAAATTCCGGTCCATCCAGCGACGTCGATATAAGAACGCTATATTTGTTGCATATTTCTATAAGCTGATCCGTTAGATAAATTGAATTTGTACAGAGAACATATATAATTTGTTTTTTGTATTCTATATTTTTTCTCTCGGTTTCTTCTATGGCATATTGTAATAAATCCGGTACAAGACTTGGCTCGCCTCCTTGAAACTCCATTGTTAGAGAAGGGGATGGACTTTTAAACATTAAATCGATGGCGCTTGCTAAATATTCTTTCTTACTATCATATATGGAAGCGCTACATTCTCTGCTCGACGCCTGGCAATAAATACAGTTTTGATTACATCTTATTGTAAGAACAAAAATATGCAATGAAGTAAAGCCGTCGAGAAATGACTTTTTCGTTCTTAACCGTGTAGCATAATTATCTATTAAATCCGGTATGGGTTGTTCGGAAATAATAAAAGAAGATAGTAGGTCTTTATATAATTCTTCATCCGGAGATATTTTCCTGTTTACGATTCTGTCTACGGTATTTGTTTCTGCCACCCAAAAATCGCCTGCCTCATTTACGATGATTTCCTTGTTGTCTATCCTTTCAAAACGGAATGGAAGCAAATAATACATTTTTCAGGGAATTAAGTTGAAGTCTTCAAAATCATCGTTATTAGCAAAGGCTTTAATATATAAAATGTCCCGGATATTTTTTGTTTCCCTAATGATGATATCTCTGTTTTTATAGTCGATGAAACGTTGATTTATATCATTCCTCAAGATTTGAAATTCATCCTCAGAGATAAGTCCGTCTTTCTTTTCCAAGAGAATGGTTTGAGCCGGATCATCTTTTGATTTCCAATAGATCAGGTAGTCCTTTGCCAACCAGTACAAAACCTTTGCCGCTATATGCTCGCTAAAAATGGCTGTGTCAAATGAGAACCGGCATTGATTCTCGCTTAAGCGTATAAAGTCTATCATTTTTTCAGAAAATATACCGTTTGCGTTTCTACAATGCCATCAGCGTCTATACCCATCTTTCTTTGGAAACTGATCACCGCTTTTTCTATACTTTCATCAAACAAGATGGAACCTTTCACAAAAGAACTGCGAAGATCCCCTTTGTTAATCAGTATATTCTTTAGCTCTGTAACATCAGTCCCACGCATACCTTTTTTAAGAACCCGGTCGCCTAAATTAATCTTTTGAGTCGCTATTGCTAATGAACTACTTTTGCCTGTACTGTAATTCGCCGCATGTTCTGTATGTTCTTTCAAGGCGCGAATCGTAAATTTCCCCGCAATGCCATCAACTGTTAAATTTCCGGCTCTTTGAAATTTACGGATAGCGTCGGATAGTTTTTGGCAATAAGTTACATTTCCCAAACCATCTTTTGTCAATTCGGCCTCTGTAATATAACCTTGCGCGATAAGAAGCGTAGCCAGCTCTCTAACGTCTTTACCCGATGTTCCAACAGAAATAACTCTCTCTCCAAGAGAATATACCTTGGGCGTTGTTTTAGCGTTAGAAGCGGCAGAACGTCTATAAGTAGATTCGGAGGGCGAAGAACTTTCATAACTGCTGCCAAAGCTGCTGGATCTATGCGAAGAATGCGACCTGTGCGAAGAATGCGACCTGTGGCTCCTGTGTCCTGCTATTAGATACGAATGATTGCTGTTTATTTTTAATACAAACTTTTGAGACAAATCTTTTTTTGTTCCTATCGCGGTATTATTCTCATCAAGATCTATATTTTTCAGATCATAGTTAGATGCTTCTATTCCATTTGTTGATACAATGGAAGTCACCGATGTTAAGAATATTCCTTGTAAGACTTTTTTAAACCGCGATTTCATAATCTGAGCTTATTTTATTTTTGATAGTAGCACAAATGTAATATATTTTTAACAGTATCTTATAAAGATAACGTAAAAGCGCCAGAAAGAGTAGTGATTAACGTCACAACGGCGGACGCTGCCGTCAAAGACGCCGCGCTTGGCATTTTATATTCACACTAATTTTTTACAACTGTAAAACGCACGAAAGAAAATGGGAAGTCGAGAATAATTAATGACAAATACAGTTAACTGCTATTTGAAAGAGATTTTTAAAAGCGGAGAATTAAGCGAGGATTCAACTATTCGAATTTTTCGAATAGTTCAACAAGAAGGTTCTACAACGCGCGTCCGACCCTTTTGTCGATTGAAAGGGGGGATTCGTCTATTATTTTTTGCTTTGTGTGGATATTGTTTGCCGGAGGGGTGCAGACGGGGTAGCTTTGTTTTTGTTAAACAAGTTATCAAACTATAAAGCAAGATGAAACAAATTCCTTTATTACTGCTTGCCCTGTTACTTTCGGGCGGCGCGGGTATGCAGGCGCAGGAAAGCCGGCAGAAACGCTGGACGCTCAGGGAATGCCTGGATTATGCGTTGGAACATAATATTCAGGTAAAGAAAAGCAAAGTCAACGCCTTGTCGGGCGAAGAAGATACCCGCCATGCAAAGGCTCAGTTGTTTCCTTCTCTTTCGGCGTCGGTATCGCAGAATCTGGTGAATTATCCTTCGGGCAATGTGGAAACAAACAACAGTTACGCGGGTAATTATGGCGTAAATGCAAACTGGACGTTTTTCGACGGGAATCGCCGCGCCAATACGGTCAGGCAGCAGGCGCTGTACGACGAGGTAAACGCCCTTGGCGTGGAACAGAACCAAAACGACGTGCAGATTGCCTTGATACAGGCGTATATGCAGACGCTGTATGCGTATGAATCGGTTCGTATCAACGAAAATACGGTGGAGGTATCCCTCGCGCAGCGAAACCGGACAGACGAACTGTTTAAAGCAGGCGCCGTATCCAAAGTAGACCTTGCGCAGATGGAGAGCCAGTACAGTACGGATAAATACCTGCTGGCGGCCTCGCAGACAAGCCTCGACAACTATAAATTGCAGCTTAAACAATTGCTTGAACTGGATATTATGGAAGAAATTCGTTTGGATATACCCGTATTGACCGACAAGGACGTGATGACGCCGCTTCCCCCCAAAGAAGTTATTTACGCGGCTTCGCTGGCTGTAATGCCCGAGGTGAAAAGCGGCGAGGTAAGCCTCCGCATTGCCGGTTTGGAGATAGAAAAAGCGCGCGCAGGCTATTATCCGGCGCTCTCCCTTAGCGCCGGGATAGGCACCGGGCATGTTTCGGGCAGTTATGCGTTGGCTAATCAGGCGTGGGACAGGCTGAACGGCAGTATCGGACTTGCCGTAAGCATTCCCCTATACGCCAACCGCGACAACCGGACGGCCGTCAACAAGGCGAAATATGCGCTTACTGCCGGACGGCTCGATTTACTCGACACGCAAAAGGCCTTGCTCCGTACCGTAGAAGGCGTTTATCTAAACGCTACTTCGTCGCAGAATGAATATCTTTCGGCCGTGGAGCGCGTTAAGTATGTGGAAGAAAGTTTCAAGCTGACCGAAGAGCAGTTTTTTCTGGGTATGAAAAACACCCTGGAGCTGCTTACCGAAAGAAACAACCTGCTCAACGCCCGCCAGCAGGAGCTGCAGTCCAAATATATGGCGCTTATGAGCATACAGTTGCTGCAGGTCTATCAAAAGAAACCCGTAGACGTAAACTATTAACCGGTAACATATATAATCTACAGATATGAAAAAGAGTAAGAAAATAAGTATGGGCATAGCCCTCGCAGCCGTGTGCGCGGCAGGCCTGTTTCTTTTTACAGGAAAGTCGTCTAAGCATACGCTCAGCCTCCAGACGGCGCAGGCTGCCCGAACCGCCATCTCTAATTCCGTTACCGCTACCGGAACGGTAGAGCCGGTGGTGAAGGTGGAAGTCGGCACGCAGGTTTCGGGTATTATCAACCGGATTTATGTGGATTTCAACAGCGACGTAAAGAGGGGGCAGCTACTGGCCGAAATGGATAAGGTAAACCTGGAAGCCGAGCTGCAATCCAAAGAGGCCGTGCTGGCAAGCAGCAAAACCGAATTTGAATATCAGCAGCGAAACTATACGCGCAGCAAAACGCTTTACGAAAAACAGTTGATAAGCGATACCGAATACGAAACGGCTACCTATACCTACCAAAAGGCAAAGAATAGCTACGAAAGCAATCTGGCCGATATGACCAGGGTGAGGCGAAACCTGGAATACGCCATCATTACCAGTCCGATAGACGGCGTGGTGATCAACCGCGCGGTGGAAGAAGGGCAAACCGTAGCCGCCGGTTTCAGTACGCCCACCCTGTTTACCATTGCCAAAGACCTTACGCAGATGCGCGTAATAGCCGATGTAGACGAAGCCGATATCGGCCAGGTGGAAGAAGGGCAGAACGTGAAATTTACCGTAGACGCTTACCCCAACGACGTGTTTGAGGGAAAGGTAACGCAGGTACGCCTCGAAGCCACAACTACCTCGAACGTGGTGACTTACGAGGTGGTGATTAGCGCCTATAACCCGGAACTGAAGCTTAAACCGGGACTCACGGCCAGCGTAACCGTTTACACGCTTGAACGGCCAAACGTGCTGGCCGTGCCGGGCAAAGCCTTGCGCTTTGTGCCCGACGCCGAGGCGCTCAAAGCCATGAATATAGCGGTAGAGAACCCGGATATGGAAGCGCCGGCCGGTAAACGGGTGGTGTGGAAGCGGGAGGGTAATACCTTGAAACCGGTACTGGTTACGGCAGGAACGTCGAGCCTGAACATGGTGGAAATAACCGAAGGGCTGGCCGACGGCGAAGAAATCGTGCTGGAGCTGGCCGAAACAACTCCGGCGCCAACGGCCGAAGCCGCCGGAAGAAGCCCCTTTATGCCAGGCCCCCCCAACCGCAGCCGCAGCGGCAGCAATGGTAGCGGCAGTAACCGGTAAAATAAGGAAACGTATGAAAAAGATTATCAGGTTAGAACATATAGGGCGCGACTTTCAGGTGGGCGACGAGCTGGTTCGCGCGCTGCGCGACGTATCTTTCACCCTTTTCGAGGGCGAGTTTGTTACCGTCATGGGATCGTCGGGATCGGGAAAAAGCACGCTGCTCAATACCCTGGGTTGCCTCGATACCCCTACCCGGGGCGAATACTTCCTGGACGGCGTTTCGGTGCGCGCGATGGGGAAAAACGCGCGCGCCACGCTCCGGAACCGCAAGATAGGCTTTGTGTTTCAGAGCTACAACCTCTTGCCCAAAACAACGGCCGTCGAGAATGTGGAGTTGCCCCTGATGTATAATTCCGCCTTTGGCGCCGCGGCGCGCCGGCGGAAAGCGGTGGAAGCGCTTAAAGACGTGGGGCTGGGCGACCGGCTGAATCATAAAAGCAACCAGATGTCGGGCGGACAGATGCAGCGCGTGGCCATTGCCCGCGCGCTGGTAAACGACCCGGCGCTGATTCTGGCCGACGAAGCTACCGGAAACCTGGATACCCGTACCAGCTACGATATCCTGGCGCTTTTCCAGCGTTTGCACGCGCAGGGGCGCACCATTATTTTTGTTACCCACAACCCCGACATTGCGCTCTACAGCAGTCGGAATATCTTGCTTAAAGACGGGCGCGTGCTGGCCGATACCACAAACGACAACGTGCGCTCGGCTACCGACGTTTTTGCCCAGACGCCCGCAGACAACGATTAACCCAAAGAGGAGAACAAACATGAATATACCGAATTTATTTAAAATAGCGCTCAAGGCGCTTGCCAACAACAAAATGCGCGGCTTTCTCACCATGCTGGGCATTATCATCGGGGTGGCTTCCGTTATTACCATGCTGGCCATCGGGCAGGGATCAAAGAAAAGCATTCAGTCGCAGATAAGCGAAATGGGATCGAACATGATTATGATACAGCCGGGAGCCGATATGCGCGGCGGCGTAAGGCAGAGCGCCTCGGCGATGGAAACGCTTAAACTGACCGACTTCCGGAATATTGTAGACGAAACGCGCTTCCTGGCCGCCGTATCGCCTACCGTAAACAGCAGCGGGCAGATTATTTACGGGGGCGCCAACAAACCCACCACCATCTATGGCGTAAACCAGGATTACCTGGAGATACGCCGGTATAGCGTAAACGACGGAAGGATGTTCAGCCAGCAGGATATTGCCGGAGCGGCCAAGGTGTGCGTGGTGGGGAAAACGGTGGTCGACGAGCTTTTTATCAACGGCGAAAACCCCGTGGGCAAAGTCATCCGCTTTAATAAAATACCCTTCACCATCATTGGCGTGCTGGCCGGCAAGGGGTATAACGGCATGGGGATGGATCAGGACGACGTAATCCTGGCTCCCTTCACCACCATCCAGAAGCGCATACTGGCCATTACGCATTTGCAGGGCGTCAACGCCTCCGCCCTCAAAGAAGAATATACCCAGCAGGCTATCGACGAAATCTCCGCCATCTTGCGCCGCAATCATAAATTGAAGCCCGACGACGCCGACGATTTTACCATCCGCTCCATGGAAGAACTCAGCTCCATGATGACCTCTACCATGAATCTGCTCACCGTCCTCCTGGCCTCCGTAGCCGGCATATCCCTGCTGGTAGGCGGCATTGGCATTATGAATATCATGTACGTATCCGTTACCGAGCGCACGCGCGAGATAGGCTTGCGGATGAGCATCGGCGCCAAGGGGCGGGATATCCTCTCGCAGTTTCTGATAGAGTCTATCCTTATCAGCGTAACCGGCGGACTGATTGGCGTGCTGCTGGGCGTCGTCCTCTCCGTACTGGTCAATATCGGGGCCAATTTCCCCATCTACATACAAACCTGGAGCATTATCCTCTCCTTTGGCGTATGTACCGTTACAGGCGTCTTCTTCGGCTGGTATCCGGCCAAAAAGGCGGCCGGCTTAGACCCCATAGAGGCCATTCGCTTTGAATAAACCGTATCTTTGCCGGATGAAAAAGAATCCTCCCTTGCCGCGTCAGGCGGCGCTAACCGGCGGCTTCAGGCTGCCGCAATGGCTTATGCATACGGTTGTGTGGGCGCTGCTCTTCTGCTTCCCGTTTTTCTTTTCCGGCCGAAACGCTCAAAGCGTCGGCTGGAGCGACTATCTGCGCTTTATCATCATGCTGCTGGGTATCGTCGCGGTCTTCTATGCCAACTATTATTACCTGGTCAGGCGCTTTCTGTTTACCCGCCAGACCGGGTGGTATCTGCTCAACAATTTCCTGCTCTTTACCCTGCTGGTCGTCCTGGTTTCTCTCCTGATGGAGCAAATCCCGCCGCCTCAGGGAAGGGGCAGGGGAGGCCCCCGGCCGGACGAAGGGCAAATACGCGCCCTCTTTGTCTTTTTCGACTATGTCAAGTACCTCTTTGTGGCAGCCCTCAGCGTAGCTTTCCGCATGACCGAAAGCTGGTATAAAATGGAAGCCGAACGGGCGGAACTCGACAAAAGTCGCACCGAGGCCGAACTGCAAAACCTGAAAAGCCAGCTCAACCCGCACTTCCTGTTCAATACGCTCAACAATATTTACAGCCTCGTCGCCATCAGTCCCCCGCAGGCGCAGGAAGCCGTGCACGACCTGAGCCGCCTCCTGCGATACGTGCTTTACGACAGCAGCCGCGCGCGCGTAACGGTTGAAAAAGACTTCGACTTTCTGCACAACTACATCGAGCTGATGCGCATCCGCCTGCCCAGGCACGTCGCCCTCCAAACCACCCTCCAAACCGCCTCGCCCCATACGCTAATCGCCCCCCTGCTGTTTATCACCCTGGTAGAAAACGCCTTCAAACACGGCGTAAGCGCCGACAAACCATCCTTCATACACATCGAAATAACAGCCGACAGCCGCCAAATAGCCTGCCGCATCCGCAACAGCTACTTCCCCAAAGACCCCCAAGCCGCCCAAGACCCCGCCCGCCCGGGCCTCGGCCTGTCCAACCTCCGCCAGCGCCTCAACCTCCTGTATCCCGGCCAGTACACATTCGCCGCCGCCCCCTCCGCCGACGTCTATACCAGCGACCTGATACTCAAACTGCCAGGAGAATTGAAAATTGAAAATTGAAAAGGCAGAAAGCAGAAAGCAGAAGGCAGAAGGCAGAATGAAAATAAATCGAACGAAAAAAAGGCTACCGAGGTTGTTTTGCTTTTTTGAATCAGGTGGAAATGAGGTTTCTTTTCGACAAAAATCAACGGAAACAATTAAATGCTACATCAATCATTCTCCCTTCTCCCTTCTCCTTTCTGCTTTCTGCTTTCTGCCTTCTGC
>JAIRYL010000158.1 GCA_031267775.1 Tannerellaceae bacterium | reverse complement strand
CCGCCCGACCGAAGGGAGGGGGGACGCGCCCAAATTGAATTGAGAATGGAGAATTGAGAATGGAGAATTAAAAAGGCAGAAGGCAGAAGGCAGAATGGAGGATGAAGAATTTGCAGATGTATCAGAGGCTTCTTGCATAGGGAGAATGCTTGCCGTGCCTTTTTTTGGTTCGATTTATTTTCATTCTCCATTCTGCCTTCTGCCTTCTGCTTTCTGCTTTCTCCCTTCTGCCTTCTGCTTTCTGCTTTCCCCTGTTATTTGTGTTCCGACAGGAAGGTGTTGGCGTATACCCACAGGTTGACAAACGAGAGGGGGTATGTGTGCTCGGTGATGTGGCGGATGGAAATGAATTTGTTTTTTTGGGGCGTCTGGAAGTGCATCTGGTGCATGATGTCGCCTGCAAACTCGTCGTTTTCGCGGCCAAAGCCGTAGGCGTCGTCCATTTTAAACAGGTTGCATTTGGACAGCAGCTTTTTGAGCGTTTTATATTCTTCGTCTGTAAGCGTTCCTTCTTTTACGATGGGGCGATGCTTGCCTGCGTGGTTGTCCATATAGTAATTATATATTTCAATCCGGTAGGCTTGGCGGCTGTCGAAAGAAACGGACGTTTTATAACTCCCGGCGCTTTCGGAGCTGTAAGTGAAAGTAAATTCCTGCAAGCTGTCGCCGCAGCCGGCAAATAGCGCCGCAAAGACTGTTGTAATGGCGGCGATAGCGATCATACGTTTTATCATACTGTTTATTATTAAATTTAATTTAGACTGTAAAGTTACGTAAAATACGGGAATGCACGACGCCGCGCGGGGGAGGAATACCTATATGTAGGTATTGAGCGCAACTGTTTTTACCTGTAACTTTGTGTGGTTTTTAATGAAACGGACGTAATAAAGATGAGATTATCGGAACTGCAAACGGGCGAGAAAGGCGTAATTGTTAAGGTAACGGGGCGGGGCGGCTTCAGGAAGCGGATTATAGAGATGGGGTTTGTCAAGGGAAAAGAGGTGGAAGTGATTCGGAACGCGCCGCTGAAAGACCCTGTTCATTACCGGGTGATGGGCTACGACGTATCGTTGCGCCGCAGCGAAGCCGCCTTGATAGAAGTGATTGGCGCGGCCGAATTTGAAGGCGGGCAGGCCGGCGCCGGAACAGGGCGGCGGGATTTGGACTGCCGCGTGGCGGCGTGCGGGCAGACCGACGTACGGTCTTTGGCCATCGAGAGGGGCAAAACCATCCATGTAGCCCTGGTGGGAAACCCCAACAGCGGCAAGACTACCTTTTTTAATCATGCCTCAGGCGCGCACGAGCATGTGGGCAATTACAGCGGCGTGACGGTAGACGCCAAAGACGCTACCTTTAAGCAAGACGGCTATACGTTTAAGATTGTAGACCTGCCGGGTACTTACTCGCTGTCGCCCTATTCGCCCGAAGAGCGTTTTGTGCGCAAGCATCTGAACGAAGCCTGTCCCGACGTGGTGATTAATGTAGTAGACGCTTCTAATCTGGAACGAAACCTTTACCTTACCACCCAGTTGATAGACATGGACGCGCGGATGGTTATCGCCCTCAACATGTACGATTCTCTTCAGAAGCGGGGAGATGTGTTTGATTACCGCTCGCTTGAAAGAATGATTGGCGCGCCCATCGTTCCTGTCGTCAGCAAAACGGGCTTTGGCATACGCGAACTGTTCGGCCGCGTTATCCAGGTGTACGAAGAAGAAGACCCCGTGGTTCGCCACATCCATATCAATTATGGCGACGACCTGGAAAAGGCCATAACCCGCCTGCGGACAGTGATGAAAGAAAGCTGCAACCTGCCCGGCAACCTCTCCGGGCGCTACCTGGCCATGAAACTGCTGGAAGGCGATACCGAGATAGACGCTTTTATGGGCAAAATACCCGGATGCGAAGCCGTGCGGAAAGCTTGCCGCGAAAGCGTGACGCAGGTAGAAACGCTTTTGCAGGAAGACAGTGAAACGGCCTTTACCAACGCCCGGTATGGATTTATAGCGGGCGCTTTGCGCGAAACGCTTGAGCTGGGCAAAGCCGAATCGATGAAAACTACGCAGCTTATCGATTTGTTTGTAACAAACAGAGCGCTGGGATTCCCGGTTTTTATCCTCTTTATGTGGATTACCTTTGCGGCTACGTTTAGTCTGGGCGCTTATCCCATGCAATGGATAGAGAGCGGCGTGGCGTGGACAGGAAGCGCCCTGCAGCAGTCCATGCAGCAAGGGCCGCTGAAAGATTTGCTGATAGACGGGATTATCGGCGGGGTAGGGGGCGTAGTGGTCTTTCTGCCAAACATATTGATACTTTATTTCTTTATATCTTTTATGGAAGATTCGGGCTATATGGCCAGGGCGGCTTTTATAATGGACAAGATTATGCATAAGATGGGCTTGCACGGAAAGTCGTTTATACCCTTAATCATGGGTTTTGGGTGCAGCGTGCCGGCTATTATGGCGTCGCGCACCATCGAGAGCCGCAACAGCCGGCTGATAACCATGCTTATCAATCCGCTGATGAGCTGTAGCGCGCGCCTTCCGGTGTACATCCTGCTGGCAGGCGCTTTTTTTCCGCACAGGCAGAGCGTCGTGCTGTTAGCCCTCTATCTGTCGGGCATTTTATTAGCGGCAGGAATGGCGCGCCTGTTCAAGCGTTTTCTTTTTAATGAAGAAGACGTTCCTTTTGTCATGGAATTACCTCCCTACCGCACGCCTGCCCTCCAGTCGATCCTGATACACATGTGGGAAAAGGCCAAACAATATCTGAAGAAGATGGGGGGAATCATCCTGCTGGCCTCCATCATCATCTGGTTTCTCGGCTATTTTCCGCTTCCCCCTCAAACAGATACCGGCGACGAACAGGCGCGGAAGACGGCCCGGCAGCAAAATTCCTGCATAGGTCGACTGGGGCAAACCATCCAGCCCCTGTTGCATCCCCTGGGCTTTGACTGGAAGATAAGCGTAAGCCTGCTGTCGGGAATGGCCGCAAAAGAAGTGGTGGTAAGTACCCTTGGCGTGCTTTATACGGTAGACGAAGGGGCGGAAGAAACGCAAAAGCTGGGCATGCGGATGAAGCAAGACCTCTACCCCGACGGGTCTCCCGTATTTACCCCCCTGGTAGCCCTCAGTCTGATGGTGTTTGTGCTGATTTATTTCCCCTGTATCGCCACCATTACGGCCATATCAAAAGAAGCAGGCTCGTGGAAATGGGGCTTGTTTACCATTGTTTATACCTGTATACTTGCCTGGATGGCAGCGTTTATCGTTTATCAGGGCGGCGCCCTGGTATACAGGATAGCGGGATAATAATAAAAGAACAGACTCCCCCGATGTGGCAGATAATCATAGTAAGCATAACAGGAATCCTGGCGGCAGCCTGTGCCGGACGCCGGATATACCGCTTGATCCGGCATATCCGGCAGGGCGACAATCCTTGCGACGGGTGCTGCGGATGTCCGTTAAAAAAACCGGATAAATAATAAAAAAGACCAGCCCGAAACTAACTAATTTATCTATTTTTGTTCCGTAAAACCCTTGCAAATAACGAAATGACACTCATAGATTTAAAGAAGAGAATCTCCGTTTTCCTGCTGCTCGCCCTGTCTCTCATTCACTGCGACAACAGTCCGTATTCTTTACGAAGCAACGAGGCCGAATTTTATTATATGGCAAACAACAGGCAAGCCGTAAACCGCCTGGCGCCTCTGATGTATAATAAAACCGACTCGGCCAGTCCGGTTGAACGGTTCAAACTGGTACATATCTCGGACGTACACGTGTCAAACTGGTCGGCAGACAATAACTGTAAGTATCCGAACAACCTGATAGAATCCGTTGTATTTGCCAACCAGGGCGAGGTGCGGATCAATGCTATGGTAGCTACCGGCGACCATATCAGCGAAGGGAAGAAGCCGGATGCGCTGATGTACCTGAATTCGTTCTACACCCATCTTTACGCCGACAACCGGATACCTGCCTTCCCCTGCTACGGCAATCATGACAGTAATATGAGCGAACGTTTGCCATACGAATACCTCCGTTCGGCGGAGCTGGCAAACGCCTTTAACAACCGGGACAACTACCCGCTGCAGCGGCCGGCCGGAAAGAGTTATTATTATGCCGACGTAAAGAATCCAATGGGCGGAACCATCCGTTTTATTGCGCTGGATATGACCGATCAGCCGGACAACCGGTATAATACGATGAAGGAGGCCGTATTTTCGCAGGAGCAGATAGACTGGTTTGCTCATGTAGCCTTACAGGAGGGGATGACCGCCCGGCACGGCGTTATTATCCTTACGCACTATCCTTTCCAGCCTTATAAGGAAGACGCCAGCACCTTTTTAATTGACGGAAACTTTATACATACTTACAAACTGTTCCCGGAGATTGTAGAAGCTTTCAGAAGCCGGACTATCCTGCAAAAGACCTTTCAAAACTTTCGCCAACCCTCGGATACGCGCTCGGTTGATTGCGACTTCAGGGATAGCGAAGGCCAATTTATCTGCTACCTGGGAGGACATGCGCATACCTTTGCCGTTTTGAACGTGGAAAAACTCAGTAATGCCAACGAACAGTTACTCCCCCAGCGGATGATTCTCTGCACCAACCAGGCTGCCTCCAATACGGGCGTGGTATTCAACAGCGTACATCGCGAAAACGGCAGCATTGCCAGCAACTGTTTCAATATTTATGCCATAGACTCCCGCGAAAGGAAGATATACGTCGTCTACTTCGGATCGTTCAACCCTTCTTACCGCCACGACGAATTTCCGGTAATTATAAATTACTGACCGGGCGGCGCTCAAACTTCAACGATTAATGCGTATTTTTGAAGCTTGAATGTTGAATAATTAAAACGGCATGTTGAAAATAAAAAGCATCTGTATTTGTGGAGGAGGCAGCTTGGGGCATGTGATTGCCGCTGTATTAAGCAGGAAAGGGTATGTTGTTAATCTGTGGACAGGTCATCCCGGTAAATGGGGTCGCGAAATTACGGTGAACGATTGTAATGGCCAAACGCTGAAAGGATCGTTGCATACTGTTTCTAACCGGCCGGAAGAAACGGCGGCTGTTTCGGATATGATTCTCCTGTGTATACCCGGATTTATGATAAAGCAGACGCTGTGCGCCGCCAAACCGTATATCCGCCAGGGAGCGCCCGTCGGTTCGGTGGTCTGCAGCAATGGCTTTTTCTGGATAGCCCGGCATATATTGGGCGATACGGCGCGGTTGTTCGGCTTTCAGCGCGTTCCTTATATCTGCCGGACGACAGACTATGGAAAGTGCGCCATGATTAAAGGTTATAAATCAAAACTGAAGATATCCGGCGACCGGAATACTCCCGCAGACCATCTGGCCGGCATGTTCTCGCAAGTTTTCGAAACGCCCGTATACGCGCTGAACCATTACCTGGAAGCTACCCTTACAAACAGTAACCCCTTGCTGCATCCGGCGCGTATCTTCGGTATGCTGAGCCGGGAAAACGCCGACGCTTTCGATAAAGAGTTTTTGTTTTATGAAGAATGGGACGATTATAGCTCGGAAGTATTGATTCGTTGCGACAGTGAATTTCAGCAGATCATAGAAAAACTTCCGGTAAACAGAGAAGAAATACCCGGCATACTCCATTATTATGAATCGGCCGACGCCGCCTCGCTGACCCGGAAAATGCGTTCCATAACCGCCTTTAAAGGAATTAAAATGAGTATGACGCAGCAAAACGGCATGTATGCGGTAGACTACTCCAACCGTTATTTTACAGAAGATATACCCTTTGGCCTGCTCATCATTAAGTCTATAGCCGTAGCCATGAAGATAGAAACGCCCTGTATCGACGGCGTCTTGCTTTGGATGCAAAACAAAATGCAGAAAGAATACCTGATTGCTTCTCGCCTGCAGGGAAAAGGATTACCCGACAGCGGGATTATTCAAAACTTTGGCGTCTATACGGCCGAACAACTTTGCGCGCTTTAAGGCGGCGTTATTTATCGGCCGATGCAGTGATAGGCAAACCCGTTTTCTTCCAGTTCCTTGAAGTCATATATATTTCGCCCGTCTAAAATCAGCGGCGTAGTCATAAGTTTCTTCACCACTTGCCACGAAGGTAAACGAAATTCTTTCCATTCGGTCACTACTATAAGGGCGTCGGCGTCTACTACGGTTTCATATATATTTTGGGCATAATGTATGTTATCGCCATACAGTCTTTTAGCCTCCTCCATAGCTACCGGATCGTAAGTGGCCACCTGGCATCCCCGTGCCAGCAGTTTTTCTATCAGCGCCAAAGACGGCGCTTCGCGCATATCATCTGTTTCGGGTTTAAAAGCCAGTCCCCACAGAGCAACCCGTTTGCCTTTAATCTCTCCCTCAAAATGTTTTTCCAATTTATGGAAGAGAATATTTTTCTGGTCTTCATTCACATCTTCTACCGCCTGCAAAATACGCATCGCATACCTGTTTTCGCGTGCCGTATGGATCAGCGCTTTTACATCTTTGGGGAAGCACGACCCGCCGTAACCGCAGCCGGGATACAAAAAATGGCTGCCAATCCGGGCGTCCGAACCAATACCTTTGCGCACCATATTTACGTCCGCCCCAACAATTTCGCACAGGTTGGCAATGTCGTTCATAAAACTGATACGGGTAGCCAGCATCGCATTGGCCGCATATTTTGTCATTTCAGCCGATGGCACATCCATAAAGATAACGCGGAAATTATTCAGCAGAAACGGACGGTATAATTTAGACATTACCTTTTCCGCTCTTTCCGACTCTACGCCCACCACCACCCGGTCGGGGCTCATAAAGTCTTTGATAGCGGCGCCTTCTTTCAAAAACTCGGGATTAGACGCAATGTCAAATTCAACCGGTAGCTTCCGTTTATCCAATTCTTCCTGTATAGCCTGTTTTACCTTTTGAGCCGTACCCACCGGCACCGTGCTTTTGGTAACGATTAACAGGTATCGATTCATACTGCGCCCTACTTCGCGAGCTACTTCCAATACATATTTCAGGTCTGCGCTGCCATCTTCGCCGGGAGGAGTTCCTACGGCGCTGAATATCACTTCCACATCGTTGATACATTCTTTTAAGTCGGTAGTAAACTTCAACCGCCCGGCCTGCGCGTTGCGGCATACCATATCTTCCAGGCCCGGCTCAAAAATAGGAATGATACCTTTCTTCAGATTTTCTATTTTCAGTTTATCCACATCTACGCAGTAAATCTCCATTCCCATTTCGGCGAAACAAGCGCCGGTTACCAAACCCACGTAACCTGTGCCAACGATAGCTATTTTCATATCATGAATCTTTTGTTGTTTTTCTGCAAAGATAGGGGATAATTCGCTATTTTTGTATTTCTTTTAGAATACAGAGTTAAAAAATCAACTGTAAAAATGCAAGCGATTATATTAGCGGCAGGCATGGGTAAACGCCTGGGCGACCTCACCAAAGATAATACCAAATGTATGATTAAAGTCCATTCACGGACATTAATAGAACGTATGCTTACCCAGCTTACGGCTGAAAATATAGCGCGTATTATTATAGTTATCGGGTATAAAGGCGAAAATCTGAAAAAGTTCATAGGAAATACGTTTCAGGGAAAACCCATCCTGTATGTAGAAAATAATATATATGATAAAACAAATAATATCTATTCATTATATCTTGCTCGCGAATATTTAATGGAAGACGAAACAATCCTTCTCGAATCGGATCTCATATTCTCCGGGCAAATCATAAAGAAGCTGCTAAAGAATCCTTATCCTAACCTGACCGTTGTAGCCAAGTATCAAAGCTGGATGGACGGAACGGTTGTCACGCTTGACGAAGACGATAATATCCTGAATTTTATTCCCAAGAAAGCATTTAAGTTTAGCGAGAAAGACATCTATTACAAAACCGTAAATATTTATAAGTTCAGCGTTGATTTTTCGTCCAATAAATATGTCCCGTTCCTCGAAGCATACAGCAAGGCGCTGGGAAATAATGAATATTACGAGCAGGTTTTACGGGTTATATCCCTGCTGGATAAGCCCGAACTTAAAGGCATGCCTGTCGCTAACGAAAAGTGGTATGAAATAGACGACGAACAGGATTTAAATAACGCCGAAGCGCTTTTTGCATCGGAAGATGAAGCGTATGCATTATATGGAAAACGGTATGGAGGCTATTGGCGCTTTCCGCAGACGACAGATTTTTGCTATTTGGTCAACCCTTACTTTCCCGATGAGCGAATGAAAGAAGAAATGTCGTCTAATTTCGATATTTTATTAACGGAATATCCGTCGGGAATGGGCGTAAATGCCCAACTGGCCGCCAGGTTTGCAAATGTATACCCCAATCAGATTGCGGTGGGAAATGGCGCGGCAGAATTAATAAGCGCTTATATCCGGCTTAACAGCGTAAAAACAGGCGTAATACTTCCTACCTTTGAAGAATATCCCAACAGGCTGGCCTTGGCTAATAAAGTAGCATTTATTCCGGCAAACGGAGACTTTTCCTATACCGCCGCCGATCTCATGGTTTTCTTTCATGAAAAGGATATTAAGCAACTATTTATTATCAACCCGGATAATCCTTCCGGAAATTTAATAAGGGAGGCCGAATTATTGAAGCTTATAATATGGACCAAAGAAAAAGGAATAACATTACTTGTAGATGAATCATTTATAGATTTTGCAGATAGCAATAAACGGTTTACGCTCTTTAACAAAGACTATTTATATGATAATCCGCAACTGGTAGTTGTTAAAAGTATTTCCAAATCATACGGCGTGCCGGGACTGAGGCTGGGTTTTATGGCTTCGGGAAATATAGAATTAATAAATAAAATAAAGAAGGAAGTCTCTATTTGGAATATCAACTCCTTTGCCGAGTTCTTTATGCAGATATTTACCAAATATCAGGATATATACGAGCAAGCTTGCCTGAACTTTGTTAATGAGAGAAACCGCTTCTTTTCCTTATTGGAAACAATCTCTTTCCTGCGTATTATCCCTTCGTCGGCAAATTATTTTTTATGCGAGATTACTAAAAAATATTCGGCAAAAGAACTGAGCGGACAGCTTCTTTATTCGTATAATATATTGATAAAAGATTGCTCAAACAAAGCTGCTTTTCATTCCATGCCCTATATACGCATAGCCATTAGGAATGAAAAGGATAACAATCAACTGATAAAAGCGCTCCGGCAACTTGACAAGTAAGGGATAAGCTGCTATTCTTTATTGTTTTTATCAAATAGAATTTACGTTGTCTCTTATCCGTATTGCAAGGAATAGCAGATATATAACTCCTATACTCATAATTAGTAGCGCTCCTGCCTGTGAATGAAGTGTCTTGGTTGCATATCCCATCAAAAACGGAAATACAGTACCGCCAAATAATCCCATTATCATAAGCCCCGATATTTCATTTTTCTTGTCAGGCATATAAAGCATCGCGTGCGATAATATAATAGAGAATACATTAGAGTTGCCAAAACCAATCAGACCTATGCACGCGCATAAAATAAGTTCGCTTTGTAAAAAGTAGAGGCCGCCCATACCCAAAGCCATACAAAATACGCTTAATCCAAAAAACTTTTTCGCCGAATAACGCGCCAGAATAAAAGCTCCAAGAAAACAACCGGCTGTACGAAAAGCAAAATAAACGCTGGTTGCATAATTTGCATCGTCAAGGTTTGTTAAGTCGAGTCTTTCCATTAAGATTCTGGGAGAGGTAACATTCGTTCCAACATCAATACCTACAAGACACATAATACCTAAAAAGCAGAGCAATATAGTTCCATTTCCCAAAAGCTTAAAACATTCGAAAAAGGTAATACCTCTACCATCTTTTTTCTGCTCGTCAATACGGGTTATTCCAAGCCATATCACTGTTATCGCCGATACTGTCAGAAATAAGGGGTAAATCATACGCCAGTCGTCAAACATCAACGAAGCGCTGGTAGCTATAATCGGAGCGCTGAATGATGCGATTGCTTTTACAAATTGCCCAAGAGTAAACGAACTCGCCAGCTTATCGCCTTTTACAATGCTTGATAGTAGCGGATTTAACGAAACTTGCATGAGTGTATTACCTATTCCTAATAAAGAAAAGGTTATAATAAGCGATGTTTTGTTATACCATACAAACGGGATTATCATCGACAGGGCAGTTACCAATAAACTGACAAGCACCGTTTTTTTTCTTCCTATTCGAGACATGAATGTTCCTGTAGGAACCGAAAAAATCAGGAACCAAAAGAAAACCATTGAAGGAAATAAATTCGCAGTTGTCTCGTCCAATCCCAAGTCTTTTTGGGCATAGTTGGTTGCCGTTCCAACCATATCTACAAATCCCATACAAAAAAAGGATAGCATTACAGGAAGAATTTTCGTATAAAATCCATTGTTATTATTCATCGTTGAGTCGTTTTTTTATTTACTGATAAAGTTACTGTTTAATTTTATGAACAGATACCGAAGCATAAGGAATTCTATGAAATTTATCAAAAACCAAACAGACGGCAGGCAGATTATCCATAACTCCCGATATAAAAGCAGGAGACATATCCATACTAAGGAGGCCTCCTAACGGACAAACCGGTTTTTGGGATTGTATAGATGCATCCGAAATATTAAAAAAAGCTTAAATATATTGAAATAGTGCAGAGCCACTTGTCGTGCAAAGGGAACAAATAGCTACCTTTGTGCCGTTTTCACGCTAAAAAAACATATATTTCATATCTAACCTGCTGGTTATTCGGAAATAATGTGTATTTTTGCAGCCTGAAATTTAAAAAACGGAAGAAATAACATTTAAAATACATTCAAAGTTTAAAAAGAAAAAAAATGCCTACAATTCAGCAATTAGTGAGAAAAGGAAGGGAAACTTTGGTGGTTAAAGGTAAATCTCCGGCATTGGACGCTTGTCCGCAAAGACGTGGCGTATGCGTGAGAGTGTATACAACAACCCCTAAAAAGCCTAACTCCGCAATGCGTAAAGTAGCGAGAGTACGTTTAACAAATGGTAAAGAGGTGAACTCTTATATTCCGGGAGAAGGACATAACTTACAAGAACACTCAATTGTGCTTGTACGTGGCGGACGTGTGAAAGATCTTCCGGGGGTACGCTATCATATTGTGCGTGGAACGTTGGATACAGCCGGAGTAAATGGTCGTACGCAAAGGCGCTCTAAATATGGAGCTAAGCGTCCAAAACCAGGCGCTGTCGTTAATAATAAGAATAAGAAGAAGTAATTTATCCCTTCAAACTGAAATTTTAAATTAAGTATTAAGCTGGTTTGAGTTATTTGGAAAGGCTTATTAGGGTTGAGTAAATGATTCGGAGGAATCGTTGAAGGCTAAAGAAACAGAGGCAACCAAGAAACAAAAACAAAAATGTTGAAAACAAAATGAGAAAAGCAAAACCAAAAAAAAGACAGGTATTACCAGATCCTGTTTTCGGCGATGTAAAGGTTACGAAATTTGTAAACCATTTAATGTATGATGGCAAGAAGAATATCGCTTATGATATTTTTTATTCTGCTTTGGAAAATGTAAAGACTAAATTGCCAAACGAAGAAAAATCCGCACTCGAAATTTGGAAAGCCGCGCTTGATAATATTACGCCGCAAGTCGAAGTGAAATCCCGCCGTGTAGGAGGCGCTACATTTCAGGTTCCAACTGAAATACGCCCGGATCGTAAAGAATCAATTTCAATGAAAAATCTTATCATTTTTTCTCGTAAGAGAGGTGGTAAAACGATGTCGGATAAATTATCTGCAGAGATTGTAGATGCGTTTAATAATCAAGGTGGCGCTTTTAAAAGAAAAGAAGATATGCATCGTATGGCAGAAGCCAACCGTGCTTTTGCCCACTTTAGGTTTTAAGTAAGTAATAGGAGAATTAAAAAGAAAATGGCAAAAAGTGACGAACTTTTAAAATTTACAAGAAATATCGGTATCATGGCGCATATTGATGCAGGAAAGACTACAACTTCCGAGCGTATTCTTTTCTACACAGGTCTGACCCACAAAATAGGCGAGGTTCATGACGGCGCTGCGACTATGGACTGGATGGAACAGGAGCAGGAACGTGGTATTACCATCACTTCTGCTGCTACGACAACTTTTTGGAATTACGATAATAATAAATTTAAAATAAATCTTATTGACACTCCGGGTCACGTAGACTTTACTGTTGAAGTAGAACGTTCTTTACGTATTTTAGACGGAGCTGTCGCTGCATTTTGTGCAGTAGGAGGCGTAGAACCTCAGTCTGAAACCGTATGGCGGCAGGCTGATAAATATAATGTGCCGAGAATTGGTTATGTAAATAAAATGGACCGTTCCGGCGCTAACTTTTTTGAAGTAGTTCGTCAGGTTAAAGATGTATTAGGCGCTAATCCTTGTCCGATACAAATTCCTATCGGTGCAGAAGAAAAATTTAAAGGGGTGGTAGATTTGGTAACTATGAAGGCTACCTTTTGGCATGACGAAACAATGGGCGCTGAATATTCAGTAGAAGAAATTCCTGCCGATTTGAAGGATGAAGCTGATGAATGGAGAGAAAAAATGCTTGAAACATTGGCTGAATGCGACGACGCCTTGATGGAAAAATACTTTGACGATCCTTCTACTATTACGGAGGATGAAATCAGGGTAGCTATTCGTAAAGGAACATTAGCTATGCAGATTAATCCGATGATTTGCGGTTCATCTTTTAAAAACAAAGGCGTTCAGACATTGTTGGATTCGGTTTGCGCTTATTTGCCAAGCCCGATGGATACGGATTCTATCGAAGGTACAGACCCAAGAGATCCCGACCAGAAAATTGTTCGTAAACCTCAGTCCGGCGAACCATTGACCGCTTTGGCTTTTAAGATTGCTACCGACCCGTATGTAGGACGCTTATGCTTCTTCCGCGTATATGCCGGAGAATTACATGCCGGTTCATACATATATAATTCGCGCTCTGAAAAGAAAGAACGTATTTCACGTTTGTTCCAGATGCACTCCAACAAACAAAATCCAATGGAATTGATTGGTTGTGGCGATATCGGTGCAGGCGTTGGTTTTAAAGATATTCGTACAGGGGATACGCTTTGTGACGAAAGCCATCCGATTGTGCTGGAATCCATGGAATTTCCGGAGCCGGTTATTGGTATTGCCGTTGAACCTAAAACGCAGAAAGATCTGGATAAATTAGGTATGGGATTGGCTAAATTGGCTGAAGAAGATCCTACTTTCCGTGTTCAAACTAGTGAAGAAACAGGACAAACAATAATCAGCGGCATGGGAGAACTTCACCTTGATATTATTATCGACCGTCTGCGTCGCGAGTTTAAGGTAGAATGTAATCAGGGACGTCCGCAAGTAACATATAAAGAGGCTATTACTAAATCGATTGAACTTCGTGAAGTTTATAAAAAGCAATCTGGCGGGCGTGGTAAATTTGCCGATATCATTGTTCGTGTTGAACCGGCGGATTCAGGTTTTGAAGGCGAATTGCAATTTATAGACGAAGTGAAAGGAGGAAATATTCCAAAAGAATTTATTCCATCTGTTCAAAAAGGTTTCTTGAAGGCCATGAAAAATGGAGTATTGGCTGGATATCCGTTAGATCAGTTGAAAGTTACGCTTATCGACGGTTCATACCATACAGTGGACTCAGACCAGTTATCTTTTGAAATATGCGCTATTCAGGCATTCAAAAGCGCATCGGAAAAAGCCGGACCAATCTTGATGGAGCCAATCATGAAAATAGAAGTGGTTACTCCGGAAGAAAGTATGGGAGATGTGATTGGAGACCTGAATAAACGTCGCGGACAAGTGGAAGGTATGGAAACAAGCCGTACCGGAGCTCGTATTGTGAAAGCAAAAGTGCCATTGGCTGAAACCTTTGGTTATGTAACGGCTTTGCGTACGATTACTTCCGGACGCGCAACATCTTCGATGCAATTCTCACATTACACAGGACTATCAAGTTCTATTGCAAAACAAGTCTTAACAGAAGTGCAAGGACGTGTAGATTTAATAAAATGATAAATTTCGGGGGAGGAAATGGCTCTTTCCCCGATTATTATAACAAGTAATAATTAATAGTTACAATTATTGAATGAGCCAAAAAATTAGAATTAAATTGAAATCTTACGATTATTCGTTGGTTGATAAATCAGCGGAAAAAATCGTAAAAACAGTAAAAGCAACAGGTGCGGTTGTAAGTGGGCCGATTCCTCTCCCTACACACAAACGTATTTTTACTGTGAACCGCTCTACGTTCGTGAATAAGAAGTCGCGCGAGCAGTTCGAACTCTCTTCTTACAAGAGATTGATTGATATTTACAGCTCAACTGCTAAAACGGTTGACGCGTTGATGAAGCTGGAATTACCCAGCGGCGTTGAGGTTGAGATTAAAGTGTGATAATTAAAAATTTAGCGAAATGCCAGGATTATTAGGAAAAAAAATCGGAATGACATCCGTTTTCAGCGCCGAGGGAAAGAATCTTCCATGCACTGTTATCGAAGTGGGTCCTTGCGTCGTTACACAAGTTAAAACGCTTGAGAAAGATGGCTATGAGGCTATACAGTTAGGTTTCGAAGACAAAAAAGAGAAACATACGACTAAGCCTGAAATAGGACATTTTAAAAAAGCGGGTGTAACCCCCAAGAGACACTTGGCCGAGTTCAAGAATTTTGAAAATGCGTATAGTCTGGGTGATGTAATCACCGTAGATTATCTAAATGGCGCCGTATTCGTAGATGTAGTAGGTACGTCTAAAGGTAAAGGATTCCAGGGTGTTGTAAAACGTCATGGTTTTGGCGGTGTAGGCCAGACTACACACGGACAGCATAATCGTTTACGCGCTCCGGGTTCTATAGGCGCTTGTTCATATCCTGCAAAAGTGTTTAAAGGAACACGTATGGCTGGGCAAATGGGTAATGAACGGGTTACTATCCAGAACTTGGAAGTGATTAAGGTGATGCCGGAACATAATCTTTTATTAGTTAAAGGATCTGTTCCAGGTGCAAAAGGTTCAATCGTATTAATTGAAAAGTAATGGAACTGAGCGTATTAAATATTAAAGGTGAAGATACCGGAAGAAAGGTAACTTTAAATGATGCGATTTTCGGCATTGAGCCTAACGATCATGCTATTTATCTGGATGTAAAACAGTATATGGCTAATCAACGACAGGGAACGCATAAGGCGAAAGAAAGAAGTGAAATGTCTGGCAGCACACGTAAATTGATTCGTCAGAAAGGTGGCGGTGGCGCTCGTCGCGGCGATATTAATTCACCGGTTTTGGTGGGTGGCGCCCGTGTTTTTGGTCCAAGACCAAAAGACTATAGCTTCAAATTAAATAAAAAGGTAAAAAGTTTAGCGCGTAAGTCGGCTTTGGCGTATAAAATTATAGGCAATGCAATTGTGATAGTTGAAGACATTACGATGGAGGTTCCGAAAACAAAAGATTTCGTATCCATGACTAAAAGTTTGAATATTGCAGATAAGAAATTGTTGCTGGTTTTACCTGAAAATAATAAAACGATCTATATGTCTGCGCGTAACATAAAGAAGGCGAGTGTAATTGCCGCTTCTGAGCTAAATACATATAGAGTATTGGATGCTGCTAATTTGGTGCTTACAGAGAGTTCGGTAGCAGTTATAGAAAAACTTTTTAATGCATAAGGAGTAAAAAAATGGGAATTATTATAAAACCTATCATAACAGAGAAGCAAACAGCGATAACAGAAAAGATGCCAAATCGCTATGGTTTCCGGGTTTCTCCTGACGCCAACAAGTTAGAAATTAGAAAAGCGGTTGAAGAAATGTACGGTGTTACTGTTATAGATGTAAATACCATGAATTATTCGGGTAAACGTAAAATGCGCTATACCAAATCGGGCGTCATCAACGGTAAGCAAACTTCTTTTAAGAAAGCAATCGTTACATTGAAAGATGGAGATATAATTGATTTCTTTAGTAATATCTAAAAAAAGAAATGGGAATACGTAAATTAAAGCCCACAACACCGGGGCAGAGACACAAAATTATTGGTGCATTTGATAAAATCACGGCAAGTACACCAGAGAAGTCTCTTGTAATAGGTAAGAATCGTACAGGTGGTCGTAACAATACTGGTAAGATGACTATGCGCTATATTGGCGGCGGTCATAAGAAAAAGTATAGAATTATCGATTTCAAGAGAAATAAAGATGGCGTTCCGGCAACAGTAAAGTCAATCGAGTATGATCCAAATCGTACTTCTCGTATTGCATTGTTGTATTATGCAGATGGAGCAAAGAGTTATATCATAGCTCCGAATGGACTGGAAGTTGGTCAGACAGTGATTTCAGGTAAAAATGTAGCGCCTGAGGTAGGAAATACATTGCCGATGGCAAATATTCCTGTTGGTACTATTATTCATAATATTGAACTTCGTCCGGGGCAAGGCGCAAAATTTGTACGTTCGGCCGGAGGTTTTGCTCAGTTAACGTCAAGAGAAGGCGATTATGTAATTATCAGAATGCCTTCCGGCGAAACAAGAAAGATTTTGGCTGCATGTAAGGCAACAGTTGGTAGTGTAGGGAATTCAGACCATGGTCTTGAAAAATCAGGTAAAGCCGGTCGTACCAGATGGTTGGGACGCCGTCCGCGCAATCGTGGGGTTGTTATGAATCCGGTTGACCACCCAATGGGCGGTGGTGAAGGACGTGCTTCAGGAGGTCATCCAAGGTCACGTAAGGGCTTATATGCTAAGGGCTTAAAAACAAGAGCGCCGAAGAAACATTCTTCAAAGTATATTATTGAAAGAAGGAAAAAGTAATCTGATTAATTAAGTAAACTATGAGTCGTTCACTAAAAAAAGGCCCGTATATTAACGTGAAGCTTGAAAAGAAAGTCTTGGCGATGAATGAGTCAGGGAAAAAAGCTGTCATTAAGACATGGGCAAGAGCTTCAATGATTTCGCCTGATTTCGTAGGGCATACGATTGCAGTTCATAATGGAAATAAATTTATTCCTGTTTTTGTAACCGAGAACATGGTTGGTCATAAGTTAGGAGAATTTTCTCCGACGCGTACTTTCCGTGGTCACGCTGGTAATAAGAAAAAATAATGATCAAATAAAATGGGTGCTAGAAAAAGAATATCAGCTGAAGCAAGAAAAGAAGCACAAAAAACCATGTATTTCGCAAAACTGCGGAATGTGCCGACTTCTCCGCGTAAGATGCGTCTCGTTGTAGATATGATTCGCGGTATGGAAGTTTTCAGAGCATTGGGCGTTTTGAAGTTTTCAAATAAAGAAGCTGCAGCAAGAGTAGAAAAACTGCTTCGTTCAGCCATTGCTAACTGGGAACAGAAGAATGAACGTAAAGCGGAAACAGGTGAGTTGTTCGTATCTTTAATAGCTGTAGATAATGCTACAACATTGAAAAGAATGCGTCCGGCTCCACAAGGAAGAGGACACAGAATTCGTAAACGTTCGAATCATGTAACTCTGTTTGTTGATACACTAAGTATAAACGATAGTCAAAATTAATTGTAGATGGGACAAAAAGTAAATCCGATTAGTAATCGTTTAGGAATTATCCGCGGTTGGGATTCTAATTGGTATGGCGGTAAGAATTATGGAGACACTTTACTCGAAGACAGTAAGATTCGTAAATATCTAAATGCCCGCCTTGCTAAAGCTAGCGTATCGCGTATTGTTATAGAACGTACGTTAAAATTGATTACAATTACAGTTTGTACATCACGTCCGGGTATAATTATTGGTAAAGGCGGCCAGGAAGTTGATAAGTTAAAAGAAGAGTTGAAAAAAATTACGGATAAAGAAGTACAAATTAATATTTTTGAAATAAAAAGGCCTGAGTTAGACGCTGTAATTGTTGCAAATAATATCGCTCGTCAATTAGAAGGGAAGATTGCTTATCGTCGTGCAATTAAAATGGCGATAGCTTCTACCATGAGAGTGGGCGCCGAAGGTATTAAAGTGCAAGTGTCTGGGCGTTTGAATGGCGCTGAAATGGCTCGTTCGGAGATGTATAAGGAAGGTAGAACTCCTTTACATACTTTTAGAGCTGATATTGATTATGCGCTTGCTGAAGCATTGACCAAAGTCGGTCTGTTAGGTATTAAGGTATGGATTTGTCGCGGCGAGATTTATGGCAAGAAAGATTTGGCTCCTGCTTTTGCTACAACAAAAGAACCGGGAGGTAGCGGCCGTAGAAATGATAATGCCGGAAACAGAGACAGAGGAGATAGAAACTTCAAAAAGAAGAGAGCTAGTCGTTAAACATTAGAATTTAGAAAAGATGTTACAACCGAAAAAAACAAAGTTCAGAAGACAACAAAAAGGCCGTATGAAGGGTGAAGCCCAACGCGGAAATCAGTTGGCTTTTGGTTCTTTTGGAATAAAATCGTTACAGTATAAATGGATTACAGGTCGCCAGATTGAAGCTGCCCGTATCGCTGTAACTCGTTATATGCAACGTCAAGGGCAGGTTTGGGTACGGATTTTCCCCGATAAACCCATTACTAAAAAGCCTGCTGAAGTACGTATGGGTAAAGGGAAAGGTTCGCCCGAAGGATTTGTGGCTCCGGTCACTCCGGGTCGTCTTATTTTCGAAATCGAAGGGGTTCCGTTCGATATTGCTAAAGAAGCATTACGTTTAGCTGCACAAAAACTTCCTGTTACTACGAAGTTCGTTGTTAGACGTGATTATGATTATCAAAACGAAAATGCATAATTGGGTATGAAGATTGCAGAAGTTAGAGAATTAAGCACAAAAGAATTGACCGAAAGAATCGAAGCGGAAATAGCTTCGCTAAATCAAAAGAAGATCAATCATAGTGTTTCACCGATGGATAATCCTGCGCAACTTAAACAATTACGCAGAACGATTGCGCGCATGAAAACAGAATTGCGCCAGAGAGAACTAAACAATAAATAATCGATGGGCCTGATGGAAACGAGAAATTTAAGAAAAGAAAGAACGGGCGTAGTATACAGTAATAAAATGGATAAGACCATTACTGTTGCTGTTAAATGGAAAGAAAAGCATCCCATATACGGTAAGTTCGTTAATAAGACGAAGAAATTCCACGCTCATGACGAAAAGAACGAATGTAATATTGGCGATACTGTTAAAATTATGGAAACTCGTCCTTTGAGTAAAACGAAGAGATGGAGATTAGTTCAAATATTAGAAAGGGCTAAGTAAAATGATACAACAAGAATCAAGATTAGTAGTAGCTGATAACAGTGGTGCAAAAGAAGCGTTATGTATTCGCGTATTAGGCGGTACAAAAAAACGTTATGCTACTGTGGGCGATGTGATTGTGGTTGCAATCAAGAGTACAATCCCGTCAAGTGACGTAAAAAAAGGAGCTGTTTCCAGAGCTATAATTGTTCGTACGAAGAAAGAAATACGTCGTCAGGATGGTTCATATATCCGTTTCGATGATAATGCTTGTGTGTTGTTGAATGCATCGGGAGATATTCGCGGAAGCCGTATTTTTGGCCCGGTAGCAAGAGAACTTCGTACTACAAATATGAAAATCGTATCACTTGCACCTGAAGTGCTTTAATTTGTAAAACGTAAGGTAATGAGTAAATTACATATCAAAAAAGGCGATATAGTTTTTGTTAATACCGGTGAAGACAAAGGTAAAACAGGACGTATTCTGGAAGTTCTTGTAAAAGAACGACGCGCTATTGTCGAAGGTGTTAATATGGTATCAAAGCATACCAAGCCTAATGCAAAAAGCCCTCAAGGAGGGATTGAGAAAAAAGAAGCGCCCATTCATATATCTAACCTGAATGTTGTGGATCCTAAATCAGGAAAACCAACACGTATCGGGCGTAGGTTAAATGCAAAAGGCGTTTTAGTGCGTTACTCTAAAAAATCGGGAGAGGAATTGAAATGATGGGTAATACAACTGCTCTTAAAAAAGATTATCAGGAAAGAATTGTTCCTGCTTTGACAAAAGAATTTGGATATAAATCTGTTATGCAAGTACCTGTTTTGAAGAAGATTGTTATCAATCAAGGACTAGGTATAGCTACTGCAGATAAGAAGATTATAGATGTTGCTATCAGTGAATTAACCTCTATTACCGGCCAGAAAGCTGTAGCGACAGTATCTAAAAAAGATATCTCGAACTTTAAATTACGTAAGAAAATGCCGATTGGCGTAATGGTGACATTACGTCGTGAGCAGATGTACGAATTTTTGGAAAGACTGGTAAGAATCGCCCTTCCTCGTATTCGTGACTTTAAAGGTATAGAGAGTAAATTAGATGGTAGAGGTAATTATACGCTCGGTATTCAAGAACAAATCATATTTCCGGAAATTAATATTGATAATATTACTAAAATATTGGGAATGAATATTACCTTTGTAACTTCTGCAAAAACAGATGAAGAAGGGTATGCCTTGTTGAGAGAATTTGGGTTGCCTTTTAAAAATACTAAAAAAGATTAAGTATATATGGCAAAAGAATCAATGAAAGCCCGTGAGGTGAAGAGAGCTAAACTTGTGGCTAAGTATGCTGAGAAAAGAGCAAAACTTAAAGCTGAAGGTAATTATGAGGCTTTGCAGGCTTTGCCAAAGAACGCTTCTCCGGTACGCTTGCATAATCGTTGCAAAATCACAGGACGTCCGAAAGGCTATGTTCGTCAGTTTGGTATATCCCGTATTCAGTTGCGCGAAATGGCGTCAAGTGGTCTGATTCCGGGCGTAAAGAAAGCAAGTTGGTGAGAAAGAGAGAATTATTGTTAAATATTGTCCCGGTAGACGGGATCAATTTAATTAATTAAATATGACAGATCCTATAGCAGATTATTTGACAAGGTTGCGTAATGCAATTAAAGCTAAGCACAGAGTTGTAGAAGTGCCGGCGTCAAATTTAAAAAAAGAGATCACAAAGATCCTTTTTGATAAAGGCTACATCCTTAATTTTAAGTTTGTAGATGATGGTCCTCAAGGCGCAATTAAGATTGCTTTGAAGTATGACCTTGTAAACAAAGTGAATGCAATTAGAAAACTTGAGAGAGTTTCGACCCCTGGTTTGCGTAAATACATTGGCTATAAAGATATGCCAAGAGTATTGAATGGTTTAGGTATTGCTGTACTTTCTACTTCTAAAGGCGTGATGACTGACAAGGAAGCCCGCGAATTAAAAATTGGCGGTGAAGTATTATGTTATGTTTATTAATTAGGAGGAAAGAAAGATGTCAAGAATAGGCAAATTACCAATTCAGATACCGGCAGGCGTAACAGTTACTATCAAGGAAAATGTTGTTACGGTAAAAGGGCCGAAAGGTGAACTTATACAAAGTATTAATCCGGACATTAAGGTTACATTAGAGAATGGGATTCTTGAACTGAAAAGACCTTCTGACGAGCAGAGTCATCGCGCTATGCATGGGTTATATCGTTCTTTGATAAATAATATGGTTATTGGCGTTTCAGAAGGTTATAAGAAAGAACTTGAGCTGGTAGGCGTTGGGTATCGCGTATCCAATGCAGGTCAATTACTGGATTTATCTTTAGGGTATACGCACAATATTTATTTGCAGTTACCCCAGGAAGTAAAAGTTGAAACGAAAACCGAGAGAAACAAAAATCCTTTGATTATCCTTGAATCGGTTGATAAACAGCTAATAGGGCAGATTTGTGCAAAAATACGTTCATTCAGAAAACCTGAACCATATAAAGGCAAAGGTATACGTTTTGTGGGTGAAACGATTCGCAGAAAGTCTGGTAAATCAGCCGGTAAGTAATCTACGTAAACTGAAATGATCATGACAACGAAAGAAACGAGAAGATTAAAAATAAAAAAAGGTATACGTGGAAAAATATCGGGAACCCCAGAACGTCCACGTCTTACTGTGTTTAGAAGTAATAAACAAATCTATGCACAGGTTATAGATGATACAACAGGTAAAACGTTAGCAGCGGCGTCTTCTTTAAAATTAGAAGATAAAGCAGCGCCTATGAAAGAATTGGCTGCAAAAGTTGGCGAAATGATAGCTAAAAACGCTCAAGAAGCAGGAGTGCAAGCTGTTGTTTTCGATCGTAATGGGTATCTGTATCATGGAAGAATTAAAGAATTGGCAGATGCTGCACGTAATAGCGGCCTTAAATTTTAATGAAGATGGCAGAAGTTAATAATAGAATAAAATCAACCAACGATTTAGAGTTGAAGGATAGGTTAGTTGCGATAAACCGCGTAACCAAAGTAACAAAAGGCGGACGGACATTTAGTTTTGCTGCTATAGTAGTAGTAGGAAATGAAGATGGTATCGTTGGTTGGGGCTTAGGTAAAGCTGGCGAGGTAACAACAGCTATTGCTAAAGGTGTGGAAGCCGCTAAAAAAAATCTGATAAAAGTTCCTGTTTATAAGGGAACTATTCCTCACGAGCAACTTGCGAAATTTGGCGGGGCACAAGTGTTTATTAAACCGGCGACTCATGGTACAGGCGTAAAGGCAGGCGGCGCTATGCGTGCTGTTTTGGAAAGTGTCGGTATTACTGACGTTTTGGCAAAATCGAAAGGTTCATCTAATCCTCACAACTTAGTAAAAGCGACTATTGCAGCATTGGGCGAATTGAGAAGCCCATTTACTGTTGCTCAGAACAGAGGCGTTTCCATAGAGAAAGTATTTAACGGTTAATTTAGGAGGAATTAATGATGGCGACGATTAAAATCAAACAAGTTAAAAGCAGAATTAAATGCCCGAGTGACCAGAAAAGAACGCTTGATGCTTTAGGTCTTAAAAAAATGAATCGTGTAGTAGAACATGAAGCTACTCCGGCTATTTTAGGGATGGTTGAGAAAGTGAAACATTTAGTTTCAGTAGAAAAGTAATAATTGGTGAAAAAAAATATACGATATGAATTTATCTAGTTTAAAACCGGCTGAAGGATCAATCAAAACCCCAAAAAGGATCGGACGTGGTCCGGGTTCTGGTTTGGGAGGAACTTCTACAAGAGGTCATAAAGGAGCCAAATCCAGATCAGGCTATTCCAAGAAAATTGGTTTCGAAGGTGGTCAGATGCCCATACAAAGACGTTTGCCGAAATTTGGTTTTAAAAATATTAACCGTGTAGAGTATAAAGCAATTAATATAAGTATATTGCAACAATTGGCCGAGACAAAACAGTTAACAAAGATTGGGATTGACGAACTAATTAAAGCAGGCTTTATTTCTACATCACAGTTAGTAAAAATTCTTGGCAATGGAACCTTGACAGCAAAATTAGAAGTTGAAGCGCATGCTTTTTCGAAAAGCGCGGAAGCTGCTATTGAGGCTGTAGGTGGAACAGCCGTTAAACTCTAAAGTAATGAGAGCAATTGAAACAATAAAAAATATTTGGAAAATTGAGGATTTGAGAAATCGAATCCTTATTACCCTTTTGTTTGTTGCTATTTATCGTCTTGGTACTTATGTTGTACTTCCCGGTATTGATCCTAAATCATTAGGCGCTTTACAAGAACAAACAAGGGGTGGTTTGCTGGCATTGCTTGACATGTTTGCAGGTGGGGCTTTCTCTAATGCTTCAATCTTTGCATTAGGGATTATGCCTTATATATCGGCTTCGATTGTGATGCAATTATTGGCGATAGCAGTACCTTCATTCCAAAAATTACAAAGAGAAGGCGAAAGTGGACGTCGTAAAATTAATCAATGGACGCGTTACCTTACGATTATTATTCTTTTACTTCAGGGGCCTACATATCTTGTTAACCTGAATGTGCAGCTTAGAGCCGTTGGTGCTGTGATGCCTGCCGGATTTTTGTTTACAATTTCTTCTACCGTGATAATGGCTGCAGGGAGTATGTTCGTTTTATGGTTAGGAGAAAGGATAACGGATAAAGGTGTTGGTAATGGTATTTCATTTATAATCTTGGTCGGAATTATTGCCCGGCTTCCTCATTCCTTGTTTCAAGAGTTTATTTCCAGAACAAGTGAAAAAACAGGAGGTTTGGTGATGTTTTTATTTGAAATGTTAGTATTATTACTTGTTATTGCCGGCGCTATTCTTTTGGTGCAAGGTACTCGTAAGGTTCCCGTGCAATATGCAAAAAGGATTGTTGGAAATAAACAATATGGCGGAGCGCGGCAGTATATACCTTTAAAGGTAAATGCAGCTAATGTGATGCCTATTATCTTTGCGCAAGCCATTATGTTTATACCTATCTCTATTGTCGGTTTTTCCAATACGGGAAGCACAAGTAGCTTTTGGGCTGCATTTATGGATAATAGCGGTTTTTGGTATAATTTTGTTTTTGCCGTACTGATTATATTGTTTACATACTTCTATACTGCTATTACTATTAATCCGACACAGATGGCTGACGATTTGAAAAGAAACAATGGTTTCATACCGGGAGTTAAACCTGGAAAAGTTACCAAAGATTATCTGGATGCTATTATGGATCGTATTACTCTTCCAGGAGCATTTTTCCTTGCGTTAGTTGCTATTATGCCTGCTTTTGCGAGAATAGCGGGCGTCAGTATGGAATTTTCTCAATTTTTTGGAGGTACATCATTGTTGATTTTGGTAGGCGTTGTACTTGATACATTGCAACAGATAGAAAGTCATTTGTTAATGCGTCATTATGACGGATTATTAAAATCAGGAAGAATTAAAGGACGTTCAGGCTCGGTGGCCGCTTATTGATAGGGATGATTTATCTAAAAACAGATGAAGAAATAGAGTTGATGCGTTTGGCTAACCAATTGGTTGGAAAGACGCAGGGGGAATTAGCTAAACATATTAAACCGGGCGTTACAACGCTTCAACTTGATAAAATTGCAGAAGAGTTTATAAGAGACAATGGAGCATACCCGGCTTTCTTAGGTTATAATGGTTTTCCGAATTCTATTTGTACTTCAGTCAATGAACAAGTGGTACATGGGATTCCTTCAAGTAAAACCATATTGAAAGAAGGAGATATTGTTTCTGTTGATTGCGGTACTGTGTTAAATGATTTTGTAGGTGATTCAGCCTATACTTTTTGTGTGGGAGAAGTTGATCCTGAGATAAAGAATCTCTTAAAAATAACAAAAGAATCTCTTTATTTTGGTATTCAACATGCAGTTGAAGGGAAAAGAGTAGGAGATATAGGCAATGCTGTCCAAACTTATTGTGAATCGAAGGGTTATTCTGTAGTCAGGGAATTAGTCGGTCATGGTATAGGACGTAAGATGCATGAAGACCCTGATGTACCTAATTATGGGCGTTGCGGACAGGGAGCACTATTACGTAAGGGAATGTGTATTTGCATTGAACCTATGATTAATATGGGAAGTAGGAATGTTGCTTTTGAGCAGGATAACTGGACTGTTCGGACAAAAGACAGAAAATGTTCTGCACATTTTGAACATTGTATAGCAATATGTTCAGAGGGGCCGCAAATTTTATCATCATTTGAGTTTTTAGAAGAAATTCTTGGAGATAGTGTAATTTAATATAATGTATGGCTAAGCAAGCAGCAATTGAACAAGATGGAGTAATTGTCGAAGCATTATCTAATGCAATGTTTCGGGTTGAATTAGAAAATGGGCATGAGATAACGGCCCATATTTCAGGAAAGATGCGTATGCATTATATTAAGATTCTTCCCGGTGACAAAGTTAGGGTTGAGATGTCTCCATATGATCTATCGAAAGGTAGAATTGCTTTTAGATATAAATAAAAATAACATAATATGAAAGTAAGAGCATCTTTAAAGAAGCGTACTCCTGATTGTAAAATAGTAAGGAGAAAAGGACGCCTATACGTGATCAATAAGAAAAATCCTAAGTTCAAACAACGTCAGGGATAGTTTATTAATTTTGTAAATTAATCAATAGTAAGTAATTATGGCTATAAGAATAGTAGGTGTAGACTTGCCACAGAATAAAAGGGGAGAAATTGCTTTAACCTATATCTTCGGAATTGGTCGCAGTTCGGCAAACTCTATTTTAGAAAAAGCAGGTATTGATCGCGATATAAAAGTAAAAGACTGGACTGACGACCAGACTGCAAAAATCCGTGAAATTATCGGAACAGATTACAAAGTGGAAGGTGATCTCCGTTCGGAAGTTCAACTGAATATTAAACGTTTAATGGATATTGGTTGTTATCGTGGAATCCGTCATCGTATTGGTTTACCTTTGAGAGGGCAAAGTACAAAAAATAATGCGCGTACTCGTAAAGGAAGAAAGAAAACAGTTGCAAACAAGAAAAAAGCTACTAAATAATAAGACTTAATATGGCAAAAAAAACAGTCGCAGCAAAAAAGAGAAATGTGAAAGTCGACGCTTACGGTCAGGCTCATATTCATTCTTCTTTTAACAATATTATTATTACTCTTGCTAATAGCGAAGGCCAGGTAATTAGTTGGTCTTCTGCAGGTAAGATGGGTTTTAGAAGTTCGAAAAAGAATACTCCCTATGCCGCTCAAATGGCAGCGCAGGATTGTGCTAAAGTGGCTTACGACTTAGGTTTACGCAAAGTAAAAGTATATGTAAAAGGACCAGGTAACGGACGTGAGTCTGCTATCAGGACTATTTATGGCGCTGGCATTGAAGTGATGGAAATTGTAGATGTAACTCCACTGCCGCACAATGGGTGTCGTCCTCCTAAGAAGAGAAGAGTATAATTAATTATCGTTTCTTGATTTTGGATCCGGATTTGAGAATAGATTGCATATCAACCTTTCACTCTCTGTAATCGCGGCTGCTCGAGTCAGGGTTCAAGCAGAACAATTAAAACAATAAAATAAAAATGGCAAGATATATTGGACCAAAAACAAAGATTGCCCGTAAATTTGGTGAACCTATTTTCGGACCGGATAAAGTTCTGTCTAAAAAGAACTATCCTCCCGGACAACATGGCAATGCCAGAAAGAGGAAAACATCAGAATATGGTATTCAGCTACGTGAAAAGCAAAAAGCAAAATATACTTATGGTGTATTGGAAAAACAATTTAGAAACTTATTTGACAAGGCAGCTCGTTCGCGTGGTATTACCGGTGAAGTGTTATTGCAATTACTTGAAGCGCGCTTAGATAATTTAGTGTTTCGTTTAGGCATTGCTCCATCACGAGCCGCTGCCCGTCAGTTGGTTTCACATCGTCATATTACTGTAGATGGAAAAGTTGTAAATATTCCTTCTTATTCAGTAAAGTCTGGTCAGATAATTGGCGTGAGAGAAAGATCAAAATCTTTGGAAGTTGTCGTTGACGCTTTAACAGGTTTCAACCATAGCAAATATCCATGGGTTGAATGGGATCAGCCTTCTTTAAGCGGAAAATTACTACATCTGCCTGAAAGAACTGATATACCGGAAAACATTAAAGAGCAGTTAATCGTAGAATTATATTCTAAATAATAATAAGATTTCCATGGCGATATTAGCATTTCAAAAACCCGATAAAGTATTAATGTTAGAAGCGGACAACTTCTTTGGTAAATTTGAATTTCGTCCGTTGGAACCCGGTTATGGGATTACCATTGGTAACGCCCTGCGGCGTATTCTACTGTCGTCACTTGAAGGTTTTGCTATTACATCCATAAAAATTGAAGGTGTTGAACATGAGTTCGGCTCAATTCCCGGAGTTTTAGAAGATGTGGCAAATATCATATTAAATCTGAAGCAAGTAAGATTTAAGCATATTGTTGACGATATAGAGAATGAAAAAGTAAGTATTACTGTTTCGGGTTCGGAAGTGTTCAAAGCTGGCGATATTGGCAAACAACTGACTGGATTTGAAGTATTAAATTCCGGTTTAGTTATTTGTCGTTTAGACCCGAGTGCAAGTTTTCAAATTGAATTAGCGATTAATAAAGGACGCGGCTATGTTCCTGCAGAAGAAAACAGAGAGCAAAGTGCGGATATACAGGTTATAGCAATTGATTCGATCTATACTCCTATACGTAATGTTAAATATTCAATTGAAAATTTCCGTGTAGAGCAAAAGACGGATTATGAAAAGTTAATTCTTGAAATAGCCACAGACGGTTCTATTCATCCGAAAGAAGCTTTAAAAGAAGCCGCGAAGATTTTGATTCATCATTTCATGCTATTCTCTGATGAGAAGATTGCCATTGAAACGATTGACGTCGATAGTAATGAAGAGTTTGATGAAGAAGTTCTTCACATGCGTCAATTGTTAAAGAGCAAATTGTCGGATATGGATCTTTCTGTCCGTGCATTGAATTGCTTGAAAGCGGCTGATGTTGAAACTTTGGGTGAATTGGTTAAGTTCAATAAGAACGACTTACTGAAATTCCGTAATTTTGGAAAGAAGTCGCTTACTGAGCTTGATGAGTTGCTTGAAAGCTTGAATCTTTCTTTCGGAATGGATATCACTAAATATAAATTAGATAAAGAGTAAGTAAAGCAATGAGACATAATAAGAAATTTAATCATTTAGGCCGTACCAACACTCACCGTCAGGCAATGCTGGCGAATATGGCGTCTTCTTTGATCAAACATAAGAGAATCTTTACAACGACAGCAAAGGCAAAAGCGCTTCGTAAATATATTGAACCAATTATTACAAAGTCTAAAGAAGATACTACCCATTCAAGACGTGTGGTATTTAGCTATTTGCAAGATAAAAATGCTGTAACCGTACTTTTTCAGGAAATATCACAAAAAGTGGCCAACCGTCCGGGTGGTTATACTAGAATCTTGAAAACCGGAAACCGTTTAGGTGATAATGCGGCTATGTGCTTTATTGAATTGGTAGACTACAATGATAATATGTTGCAGGATACTAAGAAGAATGTTGCAAAAACGACAAGACGTTCTCGTAAAAAATCAACAGGAGAAGCGCCAAAGGTAACAGCGCTGCCTGTAGGAGAAGCTCCTGAAGTTTTGGAGAAGAAAAAAGAACAGGTAGTAGAATCATGATATTTTAAGGAGGCATCTGGAAATAAATCATACATTTATCGGCCTGTTTTCCGCCATCCTTCAGCCTGAAAATACTTACATACCCCGGTATGCGCGCATTTTCAG